>CAZDWP010000167.1:2710-5055 GCA_964508985.1 uncultured Herbinix sp.
TTCGCTAGTGGACTGGATAATGATAAAGCTTCCACAGACGAGCGTATAGCTGTAATTGCAAATCTATTACCAAAGGATGCAATATTAACGCCTCATCCTATGGAGCTATCAAGGTTGATTGATGTTAGTGTGGATAATATAAATAAGAATATATTTGACATTATAAATCAATGTTCTTATAATAATGAATTAGTATATGTTATGAAGAATGCTAGGACTATCGTTACAAAATCAGGTAGAAAATATATTAATACCTCCGGTAATAGCGGAATGGCAACAGCCGGAAGCGGAGATGTTCTGACGGGAATCATAGCAGGTCTTGTGGCACAGGGCATGGAAAGCTTCGACGCATCTTGTCTTGGCGTATACATTCATGGTTTGGCGGGAGATGCAGCTAAGGATAGGATAGGAGAGTATTCCCTAATGGCAGGGGATATTGTCGATGCTATCAGTGAGGTGTTACAGCTACAAAGTTGATATATGCGTCATTCCTGTAATATATATCAAGGATTATTTAATAATAAGAAAATGGAAACCGGGTGAAGATAAAGTGGATAGAAGTGACTATTATAGAGCTCAGGCTAATATTAATTTGGATGCAATAAAGCAAAATATATGTCAGGTAAGAAGCACTATTAGTAAAGATACTAAGCTTATGGTAATTGTTAAGGCGGATGCATACGGACATGGTGCTGTGGCTGTGTCAAGAGCTCTTGAAAATGGTATTGTAGATGCTTATGGAGTCGCTATTATTGAGGAGGCTATAGAGCTTAGAAAGGCAGGAATTACAAAGCCTATTCTTATATTGGGCTATACACCTAAGGAGCAGTTTGATCTTGTAGTATCCTATGATGTCATGCAGAGTGTATACCAATATGATATGGCCAAGGAATTGTCAGCAGAGGCCATCAGACAGGGAAAGACAGCAAAAATTCATATTAAGATAGACACAGGCATGTCAAGACTTGGATTTTGCGATTCATTAGAGACTGCCCAGACTATTAAGAAGATTGCCTCTCTCGAGGGCATATATATAGATGGGATATTCTCTCATTTTGCCAAGGCTGATGAAGGAGATAAGGATAGCTGTAATAAGCAAATTAAAAGATTTGATGAGTTTGATAAATTATTGAGTAAGGAAGGAATACATATTCCTACTAGGCATTTTGCCAACAGTGCAGGAACTATAGAATTTCCTGAAGCGGAGTATGACATGGTCAGATGTGGAATCCTTACATATGGAGTTTTCCCATCAGATGTAGTTAATCATAACAGGTTAAGCCTAGTACCTGCCATGGAGTTAAAAAGCCATGTGGTTTATATTAAAGAAGTAGAGGTTGGAACGGGTATAAGTTATGGCTCGACTTTTATAACAGATAGAAGGACTAAGGTTGCTACAATTCCTGTAGGATATGCCGATGGATATTCCCGGAACATATCAAATAAGGGCAGGGTTATAATAAGAGGGCAGTATGCACCCATTATAGGAAGAATCTGCATGGATTATTTTATGGTCGATGTAACCGATATAGAGGATATTAGTCAGGGAGATGTAGTTACCTTGCTTGGAAGAGACGGAGACTGTATAATAAGTGTAGAAACCTTGGCTGAATGGTCTCATTCATTTCCTTATGAAATAATCTGTACTGTAGGTAAAAGGATACCAAGGGTATTCCTCTAGAAAACCCTGAGTATTCCTCTAGAAAACTCTGAGTATATCATCAATAGATAAATCAAAATCACTTTATGGAATACACACGAAGAAATTGGCAATAATAAGGTTAAAGCCTACAATTGGAGTGTGAGTAAAGTGATAATTAAAAGAGGAGATATCTTTTATGCAGATTTAAGGCCTGTTATCGGCTCCGAGCAGGGAGGTATCAGACCGGTACTGATTGTTCAGAATGATACAGGTAATAAACACAGTCCCACAGTGATATGTGCTGCGATTACTTCGAAGATGAATAAGGCCAAGTTACCCACTCATGTGGAACTGGATGCTGATAGATATGGAGTTGTTAAGGACTCGGTTATCTTGCTTGAACAGGTGAGAACTATTGATAAATCCAGGCTAAAGGAGAAGGTGTGTCACTTGGACCGGGATGTATTAAAGAAAATTGATAAAGCGCTTATTATTAGTTTATCTTTAGATACATATTTTAAACATATATTATTTTGATAATGAAAGGAAGGGATTTTTCTTACAATGGAAAGTGATAATCCTTTATGGGGAATAGCGATTATATTACTGCTTATCCTTGTAATGGCAATCATATCTAGCATGAGATATACGCTGGAATATGCAGGTGAGAATAGCATAAGAAAAAAAGCAGACGGAGGTGATA
>CAZDWP010000168.1:0-2613 GCA_964508985.1 uncultured Herbinix sp.
CTGAAGGTGATGGTATGGTTCAGGCTTATTCCCATTATGGTGCAGTTTCTTTTGATAAGAGCGGCAAGATTACCAGTAGCATTATCGATGCTTCCCAGACCAATGTAGCATTCAGTACAGAAGGTAAACTTACCTCTGAATTAGCAGACGACTTCAAGACTAAGCTTGAGCTTGGGTATGATTATAACATGAAGGGTGCTTCCGCTATAGGTAAAGAGTGGTTTGAGCAGTCAGAAGGCTTCTGTGATTATATTAAGGGCAAGAAAGTATCAGATGTTACAGGTATTGCATTAACCGATGGATATCCTGCAGATGAAGATTTATTAAGCTCTGTTACAATGCATGTTACTGATATGATAGCAGTTGTAGAAGAAGCTGGCGCTGTAGCAAAATAGTTTATCGTTTAATAAATAAGAACTAAATAATAATGGGGTTGCAGAACATAGTAGATTACTCAGAATGTTCTGCAACCCCTAATTTATTGCAACCGATAAACACGCATTGCGTGTTTCACTAGTCTGTGTTATTCTACCGTTATGATTATTATTAAGACTTCACAGGAGAAACAAATATGAGAAAAACAGTATATACCTTACTTATTATAATCGTTTTACTTTCCACTTCTTCTTGTAACCGAGCGCTGAAAAAGCATCAAGGCAGCTTTCTGTTTCTGTTTAATACAATAACCGAAGTCGTAGCCTTTACAAAAAGCGAGGATGAATTTAGTGAGCTTGCTAACTTCATAAAGGAAGAACTAGAGATATATCATCAGCTTTACGATAAGTACAACTCATACGAGGGGATAAATAACATAAAGACAATTAATGATAATGCTGGAAAAGAACCCATAAAGGTAGATGAGAAAATTATCGAGCTTCTTAAATATTCTATAGAGGCCTACGAATTTTCAAATGGTACTGTAAATATTGGTATGGGCTCTGTATTAGAAATCTGGCATGATTACCGCACACAGGGAATAGATGATCCATTAAATGCTACTCTACCTCCTATGGAACTTTTAGAAGAAGCCAACAAACATACTAGTCTTGATATGCTTATTATAGATGAACCAAATTCAACCGTTCTACTTACAGACAGCGAAATGCGCTTGGATGTCGGTGCTATCGCTAAGGGTTACGCAACTGAACGGGTAACACAAGCAGCAATTGATAAAGGCTATACCGACTTCTTATTGAGTGTGGGAGGAAACGTTCGTGCCGTAGGGGGAAAAGGCAAGGAAAAAGAGCCCTGGAATGTAGGTATACAGAACCCCGACAAGGAATCTGAACAACATAGTATCTATGCCCTTGCACTAAATGACTTATCCTTGGTAGCTAGCGGAGATTATGAAAGATATTATACAGTAGACGGTAAGGAGTACCACCACATAATTGATCCTGATACCCTTATGCCATCTGAGTATTTTGCCGCAGTATCGATAATATGTGAAGATTCGGGATTGGCCGATGTACTATCAACCGCAGTCTATAATATGCCTTATGAGAAAGGCTTGGCACTTATTGAAAGTATAGAGGATGCAGAAGCATTATGGATATTCAATGACGAATCTATGAAATACAGTGATGGATTTGAATCCTTAATTAAATAACATAAGCTAAAATGATTATAAAAATGGGAGCACCGTGACTGTGCTCCCATTTTCTACGTAATTTAACCGTTAGTTTATATATCTTTTATCCAACAGCGTCTGCGCTTATGCTGCTTGGTATCATAATGCTTCCATAATGCTTGTACTTGATTATTTGTCTCCAGCTCAGGACCTGTCTCAGCATACTTAACATTGTTCTTTCTGGCTGATTCTGTCATGGAATTTAGTAATATAGCCGGCAATCCCTTGTTCTGCATTCTGGGAATAACCCCAACCAGATACAGGTCTAATACATCCGCCTTTAACTTTGTAACTCTTAAGACTCTATACCAGCCAAATGGAAAAAGTCGTCCATTGCTCTTCTTTACAGCCCGGTTCATAGATGGAAGTGCCAGCCCGAAGCCTACCAATCCACCCTCTTCATCCTCAATAAATTTTACATAATCAGAATTTATCAATAATATAAACTGATGATAATACTTCATAATCTGTTCATGACTTAATTCAACGGTTCCATACAAGTTCTCATAGCATATATTTAATAAGTGAAATATCTTAGGAAGATAGGGTTTGATTTCCTTCCTAGATTTTGGCTCAATTAGTTTCAATTTATACCTTTTTAAAACAAGCTTTGATAATTCATTTATCTTATCGTTAGACTCTTCTGGCATCTTTATTAGGTATTCGACCCAATCAATATCCTTTAAGAATCCGTGTTCCTCCAAATGCTTAATATAATATGGATGGTTATAGATAGTAATAAAGATACCTTCCTGATCGAAGCCCTCTACAAGCATTCCCTCCTGATCCATATCACTAAAACCTATAGGTCCATGAATCTGGGTTAATCCTTCCGCTCTTCCCCAGTCCTCTACAGCCTTAAATAATGCCTCTGATACCTCTAAATCATCAATAAAGTCTACTCTCGAGAAGCGTATACGCTTTGTATCCCATTTGTTATTTGCCGAATCATTAATAATACCGGCAATCCTTCCTACGCATTT
>CAZDWP010000168.1:2713-5022 GCA_964508985.1 uncultured Herbinix sp.
CGTTATCAAAGAATAGTTGAGATATCAAATTCTGTACACCAGCATCTACCTTTATTTTTAAATTCTCGATATCCTTATTGATGTCCTCAGCATCCACATGTCCCTCAGGATAGCATGCACCGGATATGAAGAAGTCTCCTCTGTCATTTATGTATTCCACAAGTTCGCTTGCATATGTAAATTCCTTCTTAGGAGGAATATCGGGATTTATATCTCCCCTTAATGCAAGAATATTCTTAATTTCTTTATCTTTCAGACTGTCAAGTATCTGACCTATCTCCTGTTTTGTATAATTAACACATGTCAAATGGGCTAATGGTAGTATTCCATATTTGTGTAAAATATCTGATGCTATATCTGCTGTGGAGGTGTCCCCTGCATTTCCACCTGCTCCGTATGTAACACTGATGAAATCCGGCTTTATATCCTTTAAATTATCTAAGGTTTTATAGATGGTATCTATGGAGCTGGTCTTTTTAGGAGGAAAAACCTCAAGAGAAAGAACCGTCCTGTTCTGTTGAAATAATGACGCTATTTGCATAATTTCTACCCCTTTCATATATCTAAGCCACATAAATCTATTATTGCCTTAGTCGTAAAAACTTTAACTTATTGTAGTCGTTCTTCCAATACATGTCAATACTACTAATATGAATAAGCTTTTAAAATCTGTACAATATAAATAAAAACTCCCCCAAGGATGATAGTGTGAAAAATTAAAATTTTTCACACGGCTAATTTGTGCTAGCTCCCAAATTAGCAGGTTATGGAAGAATGGAGATTAGTTTGAACACTGAAAAAAGATTAACAAAAGCATATAAGGAAGCTAAGGTCGAATATTTCGATAATAACTCAAAATATATCATATTGGGTGATGTACACCGTGGTGATGATAGCGTCTCTGATGAATTCGCACGAAACCAAGCTGTTTTTCTTCATGTATTAAATTATTATAACAATCGGGATTATATATATATAGAAGCAGGGGATGGAGATGAACTATGGGAACATAAAAACTTTAAACATATAAGACTAGCCCATAAAGATGTCTTTATAGGTCTAAAAAAGTTCTTTGATAAGGGCAGGCTTAGAATGATATATGGAAATCATAATAATTTTCTAAAGAATAAGAAATATGTAGAAAATAATTACTATCAATTCTATGATGAATATAATCAAAAAAGAGTGGACTTATTTCATGGAATAGAACCCATGGAAGCTCTTGTGCTAAAGCACAGGGTTACAGACCAGGAGATACTTGTGCTTCATGGACACCAGGGAGATTTTATTAATGATCAACTCTGGTTCTTATCAATGATACTTTTACGGTATTTTTGGCGATTCCTTCATATAGTGGGTTTTCATAACCCTGCGAGTCCGGCACGGAATCTATACAAAAGACACAAAGTGGAAAAGAACTATAATAAATGGATTAAAAAGCATAAGATGATATTGATATGCGGACACACCCATCGAACAAAATTTCCAAAGCAGGACGAGCTACCTTACTTTAATACAGGATGCTGCATCAATACAAGAGGCATTCCCGGTATTGAGATTATAGATGATACTATTCAGATGATTGACTGGAGAGTTAAGGTAAATGACGAAGGCATTATGCGCATAGACAGAATTGTGGTACGTGGCCCTGAGCCAATTGACAGATATGATTGCAATAATATCGAGAATTATAGTGGCCTAAAGACTAATTGTAGTGATGCTTATGATTAGAGGCTATTTAAAATAGCCTCTATCTACTTGTGTCACTATTCTTTTCCTTAGGATTATCCTCGTGTAGTCCGAAGACTGCCCTTGCACTCTCTGCTTGAGGATCATGCTTAATATGTTTCGAATGGAATTTACCATCTTCCTTCTTGTTATTTCTAGTACTTTTCATTTTATTTGACATATGGCTACTCCTTACATTCATTAATAGCCCTATTAGTATGCCTCAGTTGATCTATATATATTACTAAATCTTATTTATTATTTTACGGCTACAACCGCACTTTTACTAACATTCCCCGAGATATCAGTAGCATAAACTTCTACCTTAGCTCCTATATTTAAGCGTGCATTAAGAATGCATGAGTAATTCCCTTTTGAATCCGCATCACATGTATACAATCTGTTGTTATACAATACAGTAACTACCGTATTCTTCTCAGCAGTTCCCGTAACCTCATAGTTTCCTGCCCTATATCCTTTTATCTTTGGCTTAGCAGGAGCCTTATCGTCACAGGCTGTTACCCTGATGCTTTCAATTATCATATTTCCTTTGTCATCCACGACACGTACAGAATAATTGC
>CAZDWP010000169.1:0-5020 GCA_964508985.1 uncultured Herbinix sp.
CCATGATATCTCATCTCCCTCCTGTTAAATCATATAATCGATAATATCCTGCTCTGACAGCTCTTCACTTCTAGCAAATTCCTTCTGAATCAGTCCATCCTTCATAATCAGGATACGGTCGCTCATACCAATCAGCTCGGGTAATTCCTCTGATATCATGAGAATAGACTTACCTTCCTTCTTAAGCTGGTACATCAGCTGATACATATTAGCCTTAACGCCTACATCTATACCTCTAGTCGGACAATCTAGTATCAAAATATCACTCCCATTACCAATCCATTTGGCAAATACAACCTTCTGCTTATTCCCGCCAGATAGCTCATTACATCTTTGCTCAGGAGAATAGCACTTAATTTCCATCTGATCTACTCCCTGATTTGCCAGCTCACTCTCACTTTTGTTGGTTATTATAAACCCATTTTCCAGTATAGGTAGGCTTGGCAAGGTAATATTATCCTTGATGCTAGCATTTAATATAAGTGCTTCCTTATCCCTATCCTTTGATACGTAACCCATCTTATTCCTAATAGCTACCTGAGGATTGCTTATAAGTACATCATCCTTAATCAATTTGACCTCTCCGGTCAAGGGCTTGTCTATACCAAAGGCTACTCTTCCAACCTCATGCATGCCACAATCAGACAAACCTCCAATTCCCAATATCTCACCTTTATGTAGCTGAAGCGAAAAATTCTCTACATTAACTCCAGTTGTAGCTTGTCTAATATCAAGAACCACTTCCTTACCATAGCTACCGTCATAATCAGATCTGTAGTAATTGCCCTTTAATTCACGACCAACCATCAGCCTTCTCATTTTGTCGATGCTCATATCTTCTTTTTCCAGAGTATCAATTAGGTTACCATCCCGTAATACAGTTATGTTATTACATACACTCATAAGCTCGTCCAGATCATGGGAAATAAACAATACCGCTTTATTTTCCTTATGCATTTTGTCAATCAGCTTATACAAAAGTGTTCGACCCTTCTGAGCTAATGCCGTGGTGGTCTCATCTATAATCAGAACCTCAGGCTCAGTATACATAGCTCGGGCTATTTCAACAATTTTTCTGTCCTCAAAATTCAATTTGTCAATAAACATTGAGGGATTTATCTCAGGAACTCCTATCTCCGTAAGAATTTTCTTCGCAGCCTTATTCATTTTACTAATGCTTAAAATTCCACTTTTAGAGAACTGATTTAAGTTTCCAAGAAAAATATTAGAAGCCACTGTTATCCCAGGAATTGTACCCATCTCCTGTACAACCATACTAATACCCTGTTTCTGCGCATCTACGTTACCCTTTGGAAGATATTTTTCTCCTTTAAAGAACATTTCTCCTTTGTCAGCCGTCTGTGCTCCTGCAACAATAGAAGACAAGGTGGATTTACCACTACCGTTTTCTCCTATTAGCCCTCTGATTTCACCACGACAAACTTGTATGGATACATCTACGAGTGCTCTGGTCGGCCCAAAGGATTTGTAGATGCCCTTTGTTTCTAGCAAGCATTCCTTAATCATATTTCCTCCTTTCAACGCATTTGAATAATTATAGAGTTACCTTACCTTCTAAGAGGTCTTCGTTTGAGCTACTTGTACCTATATATACTTCATAATCCATGTGTTCTAATACCCAGTCATTTATTTCTTCATCAAACCATTTAAGCTTCTCAATTGGTGATTTAATAGTTACCTCTTTGGTTTCTCCAGGCTTTAATTCTACTCGCTGAAAGCCTCTTAGCAATTTTTTTGGTCTGTCAATACTCGAATTATTAAAGCCAACATAGAGCTGAATTACTTCTGCACCAGCAATATCACCAGTATTTTTAACCTTACATGAGGCTGTTATATACTTTTCATCGCTGAAGAACTCTGAATCAAAGGTTTTAAAGGTAGTATAGGATAATCCAAATCCATAAGGTACTGAAGGTTTAATTCCCTCTTTCTCAAGCTTTGCATATCCATGATAATAGTTATAATTCTGCTGTGTAGTATCCCAATCAACCTGAGGTAAATCGCTCTCTAAATGTGGAACTACATATGGAAGCTTTCCGCTTGGATTTACATCACCAAATAGTATTTCAGCGATTGCTGTGCCACCTTCCATTCCAGGATAATAGGCCATCAGAATAGAGCTTACCGAATCCTTCCATTCTTCCATCATAATCATGTTTCCACCAATTAATACCGCTGCTGAGTTCCTATTTATAGGTCCAACCGCTTGAATAAGCTCTATTTCGTCCTGATGAAGACCAAGGCTATCCTTACGATCTCCTCCTACGGAATCTGTATAGCTACTAGCTTTATCATCAGATATATATTCACCTTCATCATCATGGTCAAAACCTACTACAAATAAGGTATAGTCCGCATCAGATGCTAGCCTCTTTGCATGTTCCATGTCACTACCATCATAGAAGATAACTTCAGTATTCTCAGATATCTTTGCCAATCCCTGTAATGGTGTAACAACGTATTCTGGAAACACCCTACTGGAGCCATGATCACCTATATTTGCTTTGTTTGCTAGCTTACCAAATACTGCAATACGCTCTGCCTTTTCCTTACTAAATGGCAATACGCCTTTATTATTTTGAACTAATGTAATACCTTTTCTAGCAGTTTCCAACGCTAATTCTACATGCTCCTTACAACCAATGACTGATTCATCATATGTATTACTATCAGCTTCGGTAAAGGTCAGAATCGTTCGTATAATACGAAGAGCTGCATCATTTATTTTATCTTCTGGAACCAATCCCTCTTTGACTGCTTGAACTAATTTATCACCAAAATACTGAGTACAACACATCTCCATATCTTGACCACCATTAGCCGCCTGGACAGTATCCCTTACTCCCCATATAAAATCGCTCATTACAAATCCGTCGAAATCCCATTCCTTTTTCAGAACCTGATTTAGTAAATAATCATCATGTCCACAGTGGGTTCCCTTATATAGATTATAAGAACTCATAATACTTGCAGCACCAGCATCTATACAGTCTTTAAAATGGGGAAGATATACCTCTCTCTCCGTTCTTTTATCACATTCAACACTAACTTTAAACCTAGAAATTTCCATAGAGTTAAAGGCGTAATGCTTTACACAAGCCATAACATTTTCTTCTTGTACCCCTCTGACCAGAGCAGAGCCCATCTGTCCAAGATGATAGGATTCTTCACCATAGGTTTCCTGACTCCTTCCCCATCCTGGATTATATGGTAAATTAATGCATACTCCGGCAAAAAGGTTACCTCCATAGGCCCTTACCTCTTTACCAATCGCATGTCCTACGCGCTCCTCTAAGCCAGTGTCAAATGTAGCTCCTCTTAGCATAGATACAGGAAAGCATGTGCTCTTACCAGTACCACAAACCACACCTCTAGGCCCATCGCAGAAAAGCATAGGGTCCACATTCTTCTCTTCTATTCCTCCTGCTGGATAGGGAGTATAATTGTAATGCTTATCTGAATTTATATCCCTGAGCATATCCTTTAAAGTAACCGTTCCACCCATCAAATGTACTTTTTGTTCTAGTGTTAGTTCATCGACGATCTGCTTTGCCTTATCTGTGTAAGAAAGGCGGTAGTTTTTTGTACACTTCATATAATCTCTCCTATTTATCAATGTGCATTTATTCATCAGCATATTTTTTCAGTAATCTAAGTGCTTCTGCCCTATTAAAATCCAGGTATCCTTGAATTTCTTTATTTTCTTTTACCCGAGTTCCTTTCTGCTTATACTCAGTAGGAGTCATACCTATTTCTTTCTTATATATTCTGTAAAATGTTTTTTCATTATAAAAACCGCTTTCTTGTGCAACAACACCTATTGGCTTATCTGTTGTTGACAGTAAATATTGAACCTTTTCTATTTTAATTGATGTTACCAAATCCTTTAATGTCAGATTTGTTTGGGATTTCAAAAACCTATATAGCGTCTTTTCTCCCATTCCTATAAAGTGACACAACTCCTCCGCAATATTATCCTTATAGAAATTTTGTTCTACAAATTCAATGATTTTAAGAAGAATATCTGATTCTTCCTCCGCGCCAAATTTGTTCACATACTGTCTAATATCGTAATGAACATATTTAAATAAATCAGCTATCATGGTATAGAGGAGTGCCTGCATTTGATATAAATTAACTATTGATTTCCCATCGATCTCCAACCCTATCCTTGCTGCGGTCCTTATAAATCTACTATAAGGCTTTTTGGGTTTTGTAATCTCTGATACACTGTTAAGGTAAAATCGATATTTTTGGTTTTTTTCTTGCCATCTTTCAAACAATTCTTGCTTTAGTTGAATAAACAAACACACGTTTTTATCACTGGTACATTGCAAGCCATGTACTACTTTAGAATTAACCAAGATAATGTTACCCTCGGTTACAATATAACTTTCTGGCCAGATATTAATGCATACTGATCCCTTTAGAACTAACATAATTTCATAATCGTAATGCCAATGATAATTTGACTCCCCAATTGAAGTAACAAACACCTTAGCCGGAAAATTCTTGTCATGTTCAATAACCTCATATATATAAGAAATCACCAAAACCCCTTTCTATAGTGGACAGGTATTATATGATTTGCATAAGATGATTATATAATACCATGACATTGAGTTTCTGTTGTTTTAGATAAAGTTTTGTCTTGTTTTTGGACATTTATCTATATTATTAATAGTTAAATTCGTTTTTTAAAGTTTTACCTCATATAAATGTCTAAAGAATAGGATGTTTTATCTGCTGTTTTGTTGATTTATTTTAAAATCAACCGGGGTAGTCCTTTCTTTATAAGAGATATATTGCAGTAATCATTATAATATATAGCATGGAATATAATGTTAAATTGAATATAACAAATTTGCTATTGAAATTTTATAACAAATTTGCTATAATGAAATAACAAAGGAGAAATTATGTTTAATATAATATTTTATGAGAATAAAAAAGGCTATAGTGAAGTCAAAGAATTTATTCTTAATTTAAATAAAAAGGC
>CAZDWP010000170.1:0-4943 GCA_964508985.1 uncultured Herbinix sp.
TAGCCCGTAGTGTGCTTACTCTGTATTCCTATGATGAGCAAGCGGACAATATCAGCATAGAAAATGTACTTCGTCAGGGACTTCAGCTTATTGCATTATTTCCTCTTCTATCAGTGTATGGCTACAAGGCATATCGTCATTATCACTTTGGCAAAAGCTTGGTAATTCATCCACCAAAGCCCGGACTGTCTACCGCAGAGAATTTGTTACACATGCTCCGTTCCAATAAGAAATACACTAAGCTTGAGGCTAAGATCCTAGATATTGCACTTGTACTACATGCAGAACATGGCGGTGGTAATAACTCCACATTCACTACTCACGTGGTAACATCCTCAGGTACTGATACCTATTCTGCCATAGCAGCATCATTAGGATCCTTAAAGGGACCTAAGCATGGAGGAGCTAATATTAAGGTTATGCAGATGTTCGATGATTTAAAGAATAAGGTTAAGGACTGGTCTAATGAGGAGGAGGTAGCAGGATATCTTGCAGACTTACTGAACAAGAAGGCTTTCGATAATGCCGGTCTGATATATGGTATGGGGCACGCGGTGTATTCAATCTCAGATCCTAGAGCAAATGTATTCAAGCAATACGTAAGAAGCTTGTCTGAGGAAAAGGGAATGCAAGAAGAGTTCGCTCTATACGAAATGGTTGAGAGATTAGCTCCCGAAATCATCGCCAGAGAAAGGAAAATCTACAAGGGTGTTAGTGCTAATGTGGATTTCTATAGTGGTTTTGTATATCATATGTTGGGACTTCCTAAAGAGCTATATACACCCATATTTGCCGTTGCAAGAATATCTGGATGGATAGCCCATCGTCTTGAAGAGCTTAATAATGCAGGCAAAATTATTCGTCCGGCTTACAAAAGTGTCGCTAAGCATAGACCATATGTGGCTCTTAAAGATAGAATTGATGAAAAAAAATTATAAAAACTGCTGTCTCAAAATGTTTTGGAGGTAATGACATACTCTCACACACTGATTAGTAGTACAGATACTATTATATGTATGTCTTATATGGACTTCAAGTCCGTAACGACTACACATATAATAGTGTCTGTTCTCCTAAATGTGCATGAGAATATATCAGCACCTCCATAAATCTTATTTTGAGACAGCAGTTTTATAGCATTTTGGCAACAAAACCGAAAACAAGTTGACAAATATACATAATATTATAAAATGATTATATGACCATTGTAAGTTAATGAAATGAGGAATGATAATGAGGGTTATAGCTGGGAAAGCCAGAAGGCTTAATCTTAAAACGCCACAGGGCTATGACACGAGACCGACTACAGATAAGATAAAAGAAACTCTTTTTAATATCCTTAATCCGTATTTGGCTGATGCTGATTTTCTGGATCTTTTTTCGGGCAGTGGAGCAATAGGTATTGAAGCATTGTCAAGGGGAGCTAAGTACGCTGCATTTGTTGAAAATGACAGAGCTGCTTTAGAATGTATAAAATCCAACCTTAAATATACAAAACTGGATTCATTGGCTGAGCTTTATTCCATAGGAGCGATAGAAGCCATTAAGGCCCTAGAGATTAAAGGTAAGGTGTTTGATATTGTTTTTATGGATCCGCCATATAACAGCGGCCTTGAACGGGATATATTGTTTGCCTTACAGGATTCCAACATAATCTATTGTGATACATTAATTGTGGTGGAAGCCTCAAAACAGACAAGCTTTGACTACTTAACAGATACTAATTTTAGACAGATTAGGAAGAAGGAATACAAATCAAACCAGCATGTATTTCTTGAAATGTGCACGAATAAGCAGAAATAGTCTGCCGATTAAAAGTGCATGTTAAATAACAGGAGGAAATATGAAGATTGGAATCTACCCCGGATCTTTTGATCCGGTTACATTAGGACACTTAGATATTATTATCAGAGCATCAAAGCTTGTGGATCATTTAGTTATAGGTGTACTGACAAATATATCAAAGAAAACCATATTTACTGTAGAGGAAAGAGTTCAATTTCTTAATTGGGTTATTAAAGAGAATAACTTAGAATCTAAAGTAAAGGTAGAATCCTTTAATGGATTGTTGGTGGATTTTGCCAAGGCTCAGAATGCGTCGTTTATTGTGAGAGGCTTACGAGCAGTTACCGACTTTGATTATGAGCTACAATTAGCCCAGACAAATCATAAATTGGTGCCTGAAATTGATACTATATTTTTTACAACAAGATTGGAATATTCATACTTAAGTTCGAGTACCGTTAGAGAAATAGCAAGTTTTGATGGAGATATCAAACAGTTTGTGCCGAAATGTATTGTACAGTCTGTATATGATAAATATAAAGCGATAGGGAGTGTTTGAAAATGGGAGCAAGCAGGATCGAGCAATTGATAGAGGACATATATGAATTTGTTGAAAGTTGTAGGATGCAGCCGCTTTCAAGCACTAAGGTTATAGTACCTAAGGATGAACTATATGATCTATTAGATGAGCTAAGACTTAGAACACCAGACGAAATTAAGCGATATCAAAAAATTATAGCGAATAGGGATGCTATAATTGCAGATGCTGAGAATAAATCAGAGCAAATACTAGCAAATACTAGAGATAAATCTAAGGAATTATTAAATGAGCATGAGATCATGCAACAGGCATATTATGAAGCCAATGAGATGATTATGCAAGCTTCCCAGGAAGCTGAAAAAGTTCGCAGGGAAGCCAATGAAGAAGCAGATCAGATTAGAACAGGAGTCCTTGTCTATTCCAATGACATATTAAGTGAATTAGAGAAGGTCGTGGCGGGTGTCTACGAAGCATCTCTATCCAAGTATGACAGCTTTATTAATGCACTAGGCAACAATCTAGATATAATTAGACAAAACAAGCAGGAATTGATGAATCAGTTATATCCTGATAACACTGTGGCGGAAAGTACCCCCCAAGAAGCGTATCAAGAGGAAGATTTTAATTTTGACGAGAATACATTTATTGATGATATAGAGTAGTAGTTCAGTTTATAAAAAAATGTATATTAGAGAGAGCAGGGTAGCTATTAAGGCACTCAATAGCTTTACAAGGAAATAGGTTTTTATGGATAGTCTTGATTTTCCAAATACACTTTTGGTCTGTGCCAACCCGGACAATCCTCCAAAAGAAGCTAATAAGGAGACCAGGACTATTTTTAAATTGCTATCCATACGGATTTTGCATATTTGGTTAATACCTGTTGTTATCTCAAGAAGACCCATAGCTAAGGACTTATAAAAGCTAAGGCTTGGTCCGATTTCATTTATGATTTGTGCAAGTAAGGAAAAAAGTATAATATAACCACCGATTTTGGTGACCACCTCAAATCCGTTCATGATAGACTTATCCAATATATCAAAAGAGAATTTGACGGATTCATAATTGCTATTAACCGAAACAGGTGATATATTTATATCTGAACTAATCTGTTTTCGTTTATCATAATGATTTTGAAAGATTCGGTAGATAATAGCACTTAGTATGGAGGAACCATAAATAATTACAAAAAGAGGGATTCTCATCGTGGGCATTTTTAGCTGATTAATGGCTATATAGCTCATAATAAATATGGGACTGGTATTGTTACACATGCTTAGAAGAAAGTGGGACTCTTTTTGACTTAATTTATTTTCTGTGGTCAAATCTGCAACAGTCTTAGCACCCATGGGAAGTCCGGATAAAAACCCAATCAGAATTGGATAACAGCCATTTGGGCTAACTTTAAACAATCTGCCTATTACAGGATATAGTAGCCCGCTAATTTTTCCAGCTATATTTATTCTGATTATAATGTTAGAGACTATGATAAAGGGCAGCAACGTCGGTAATACATTAATAAACCATAGCATTAATCCCGAGCTGGCACCCTTATAGGATGCATAGGGGAACAGAAACATTAGTATAAAAAGGAATAGTATTGAACCCTTTATAAATTTACTTTTATATTTACTTATGAGCTTCATTTAGCTATACCTGATGAGTAGGGTTAATATAATCTATTGAAGAGAGAACAAGATTATTCTATGAATTAATATTAAGATAAGACTATTTGAAAGGAGTTAATATATGTCAGAAGCAGGAAGGTTACAAAAACGGAGTGAGGTCGAAAAGCATTTTACCTGGGCAATTGAAGATTTATATGCTACAGATGATTTGTGGGAGAAGGAATATAATGAGTTAAAGGGGATGCTGCCAAAGGTAATGGAGTATAGAGGCAGACTAACTGAATCCGCGAGAACTTTGTTGGACTTTTTTAAACTGGACGTGCAACTTAGTATCCTGATGGAGCGGGTATATGTGTATGCCAATCAGAAATATCATGAGGATACGGGAAATGCCGTATACCAGGATTTGGCTGATAAGGCCGGAGTACTTATAGTACAACTAGAATCTGCTACATCCTTTGCAACACCGGAGATTTTATCTATACCTGAGGAAACAATAGAGCGATTTAAAGTAGAGGAAGAGGAGCTAAGGACTTATGATTTTTATCTTAAAAACATCCTTCGTCGCAAGCCCCATATTCTTTCTGCAGAGATTGAGGAGATTCTAGCTGATGCAGGTGAGATGGCTTCTTCTCCAGACAACATATATTCCAAATTTAACAATGCCGATATAAAATTTCCTGAGATTAAGGATGAGAATGGGAATAATATTAGGATTACCCATGGCAGATTTATACAGCTGTTAGAAAGTAGCGACCGTAGAGTAAGAGAAGATGCTTTCAAAAGTTTATATGAGACTTATGGGAGCTTTAAGAATACTCTTGCAGCATCCTTTAGTTCCAATGTTAAGCAGGAATTATTCTTTACTAAGTCCAGAAAATATGGCTCCAACCTTGAGAAGGCTTTGAATGATAGCAATGTTCCAACCACAGTATATACAAATCTTATAAATGCTGTTCATGATAACATGGGACTTATGCATCGTTATG
>CAZDWP010000171.1:0-4937 GCA_964508985.1 uncultured Herbinix sp.
AAATGCTGTACCTCTTCATCTATAATCTTATATTTATTTTACCACAGCTGCTTTGCAGCATCTTCTACTAGCGCAAAAGGTCCAGGAATTGTATCAAGGCCACGGTGTCCGCCCAGATAATCTCTGTTAAAGGTGATGGATGTACCATCTGGATCCTCGAATCTCTGCTCAGGCTCAAATGCTTTACCAAGTATATCACTTGTTATTATGCTATTCTTGAATTCACCTAGCAATTCATAGATATTCGTATTTAGATAATACTTACCATCCTTCTCCTCGATCTCAGCTTGAGCAGTATTATTATTAACTATAAGTTTAGACTTTTCTTTTTCCCATGCCTTAGCGCCATTAAAATAAGCATTACCGTTAATCCATACAGGCAGATGTGAGAAATGCGGCTTCATCAATTTCATCATATCCGCAGGTTTATCCATTTCAAAGCTCTCAATCCATTCTTCATAGGTGGGATATTCATCAAACACACTAGTTCCGACGACCTGATTATCCTTCATGATGAAGCCCATATCCTCTTTAGCTTCAATCTCTTCCACAGGCCAGTTCTGGACAAAGATATTATTATATACACGATTATCACCATGTAGAATTGTCATGAATCCTGCAACCTCTGTGCGATGACGAATATGATATGGTGTAAAACGAGGTTGATTTACTTCGTCAACAGTAAAGTCCGTGCCACTGCCTACAGCTGTAATTGCACCCAGAATCAGATTATGAACCAATGCGACACCCTGGGTTGATAAACGTACAGATGCCTTAGACAATAATATATTATTATCGATTAAAGTAGGACCATGTGAAACTTCAACGAATAAGTCCTGACTCATCATGCTACCGAAAGCAGTTGTTGAGCCCTCTGGTGCATGATTGTCATGCAAAAGATTCTGTGAAATACGGGTACCCTGAGCCTGCCAGTCAACCCATATACCCATGGTGCTATGATGAATATGATTACGACGAAATACTACATCAATTGCAGCATGGAACTTAATACCAGCAATCTCGGCGCCGCCCAACTGTTGCATATTGTTAATATGATGAATATGATTATCCTCAATTAAACTAAACACACAACCCATTCGACCTACAATACCGGTCTGCTCACAATGATGGATATGACAACGTCTTACGATATGACTACCTACATTTTCCTTAGTCCAACCATGATACTGGCCTCTGCATACGGCATCACGCTCCATCTGGGTAGGGCTCTTTACATATTTATGGGTAAAGTATTGATTGTTTTCCTCATCATAATACTTACCTAGAGAAATTCCGCTACACTTACTGTTGCTTATATCACAATCCTCAATAATCCAACCCTTAGACCAATTAGGACCAATCATTCCATCCTGAAAAGAAGCGGGCGGTGCCCATGTAGTAGCAGCCTTATTTACATTGAAACCTCTTAATGTAATATATCCAACACCTGTCTTAGAAGGCAGGAAGCAATTACGGCGAACATTTATTTCAACATTTTCTTCATTTGGGTTCTTTCCTTGGAAATTAGCATAAATTACTGTCTCATTGCCGTCCTGCTCTGTATACCATTTATATATAGACCATTCTTGCTCCCATGAAGGGGTATATACTTCGCCCTTAATACACTCATCCAATGTTTCTGTTTCATACAGTTGTCTGTCATTCAGATAAACAGCACCAGTATGTCTTACCACAGGCGCGAAATACCAGTCTCCACCAACAAAGGTGGTATAGGGATTATAGTCGCCGAACACCCCGTTATCTATACGGCACACCCATACGTCATCTTGATACTTTACCCAAGTCTTAACTTCCTCAGCACCAGTGATAACAGCTCCAAGATCAGTTTCACTTCTATAAGTGATTCTAGCATCCTCCAAGCCGGAGTTTACTGGATCCACATATTCACGATATATGCCCGAAGCTACCACAACCTCATCACCTGGTTTTGCAACTTTAGCTGCATCATTGATGTGCTTAAACGGCGTTTCCCTGCTGCCATTACCATCTCTGTTAGCATTACTATTAACGAATAAAATCATAATAACTACCTCCTTTTATATTGAAAGTTAATACAACCAAAGCTTAAATATTTTTCTCATTCTTAACTACATAGTTCCAGCTGCATATTTGGCATTTGCTTCTTTTGCTCTTTGCCTCTTTGCCTTCCATTCAGATATTTTTCCTTGATTTGAGGATACGCCCAGTATAATTAATAAGAATAAACCGGTTGTAATTTCTCTTATGGTTGTAGAAAAACCCACTGCAATCAAGCCTGTATTCAGCATCTTCATGGTAAATGTTCCGATAGTTACACCGATTGCAAGATTACAGTATTTTGATAGGAACAAACCTATAAATATACCCATCATTGAATCAAATACCAATGCCACGCTTGCCATTCCGGCTGCAGGTTTAATCATTCCACTTACTGATAGATTCATTACTGCTGCCATGCCTAAGAAGATACCACCAAATATAAATGAATATAATTTGGTTTTTCCTGGATTTAGTCCGGCATTTCTTGCAATTAGCTGACCATTTCCCAATGCTCTAACATTATGTCCAAAAGGTGTATAGTTAAATACTACATAGAATATCGCAAACATAATTGCTAATACGATAAAGCAATATGGTGCCAGTGCCAGGATTGTCATCTTGCCGGATATCAGTACTCCTCCTCCTCCGAATACAAAGAAGGGAATTGTCTCATACACCAGCACTAAGCCGATAGTTAATACAATAGAAGGAACTTTCATAAAGTTGTATAGCAATCCTGTAAATGAGGCTACAGCTACTCCAACTATCATACAGAAAATTATCATCCCAGGTATGCCTGTACCTGTCATTTTTGCTAGGTTGCCTCCTACTATTGATGCTACTGCAACAACACCGCCAGCAGAAAAGTCCCACATTCCTATACTCATATTGCAGGCAATGGCTAAAGATATCAGTACTGGCATTACTGACTGCCTAGCTATTGTAATCATCTGCCTAGAGCTTCCAAACCTCTCATTCCCAATAATCAGGAAAAACACATATACCATTATCGGGAGAAGCAGGGATTTTATTGTACGTAGTGTGTAATCTTTAAATTTAGTGCCCATATCATCACCCTTTACTTTCTATACATTAATCAAATAAATCCTTGTGGCGAGAAACAACATCATCAATACTATAATTGTCACCATATTCATTTACCAATTCTAATGATGCTTCGGGATTGAATTTCTTAATTAAAGCTTTAATTTCATCTCCAGTGTAAGGAGGGATGGAACCTTCAACAAATTTCATATAATTATCATAATTGTCCTTAGACTGCAGAACCATGAAAGGACGATAAATTGTTTTTTCTGGTGTATCGTTAATTGGTGTACCTACCATCGCATTATAGAGAACAGCAAATGCAATACCCGTTGTTGGGAACTGTCCACCAGCAATCCATCCAAGCTCTCCAGACTCAAGCTTTTCTCCTGTACCTTCACCTATATCAATAGTAGCCAAAACTGCCTGTCCATTTAATCCTTCTGATTGCATTACCTGATATATAGATTCTGTTCCACCGCCTGCACCACCGGTTACGATTATTCCATCCATTTCAGGATAGGTAGCAGCGAAGCTCTGCAATGCTTCTGCTTGTTCAGTACCGCGATAATTAGCCAGTACGTTTAAATCATCATGTTTTTCTATTGCATCCTCAATACCTCTTACGCGATTATCATGGTTTGCAGCCATACCTGCTTCAGGTGCAATCCATACAATGTTACGCATGCCTCTATCATAGAGGTCATCCACCATGGCGACACCACACTCATAGTCATTCTCTGTTACCATACCTGTAACATATTCAGATTCTGCTATAAGTTTTAATGTATCAGGATCTGTACTCTCATTTAAAATACATTGTAAATATACTCCTGCTTCCTCAGCTTTTTCTATCATGCTAGGAAGTACAAGCAGAGATAGTATTCCATCCACACCTCTTTGAATTAAGTTCTCTGTTCCAGAAATATACTCTTCCATTGTAAGGGCCTCTACAAAGGAGAAGTTTACATTAAATTCTTTTCCAAGATACTCAAGATTACTCTTTACGGAACCACCCAATTGATCCGTATAACCCCATAGAAGTACTCCTACAGAATAGGGATCCAGCTCACTTGCTGCTGGGTATATAGAATCTTCATTAGCTACTACATCAAATCCACCTTTGTTTCCTTCACTTGAGTCCTTTGAACCATTGTCAGCAGAACTACAAGCTGCTAAAGATCCAATAACCATAATTAATCCTAATAATAAAGCAATAGATTTTTTAAATTTTTTCATCATCTTTCCTCCAATATTATTTGATTTATGTGTTTCAAACATGACAACATATACATTAATAGTTAATGTTTACGATACAACTTCTCCTTTTCTACGTTCATAGCTTAAATATACGATTATTAGGAAGAGAACTCCCTTTATACCGTTAATGATATTAGGATCCGCACCCCAAAGTATTAACCCATTGGTTAATATCGCCACCGTAATAGCACCTAGAATAGCAGAGCTAATTTTTGATTTCGCCCCACCTGACAAGGGAAAACCACCGAGAACGATTGCGGTTAAAATATCAAGCTCAAAGCCCTGACCTGTAGAAGAACTTACAACACCGGTACGAGTTAAGGAAAAAAATGAAACAAGGCCTACAGTTGAACCCAAAATCATATAAGCAAGGACCGTATACTTTTTAACGTTGATACCACTTTGTCCTGCGGTTATTTTGTTTCCACCTATCGCTTTTAAGTACTTACCCACCCTAGTATATTTAAATGCGATATAGCCAATTCCAATTACTAATAGTAAGACCACTAGTTTTATCATTCCCTTATTCCAAAAGGAAAAATCATTATAGGGTATGTATAAATCCTTTGCGCTAGTGGCTGTTCTAGTAATAC
>CAZDWP010000172.1:0-4890 GCA_964508985.1 uncultured Herbinix sp.
ATAGTACCGGGAATGCTTTCAAACTTGCTGTATATAAATAAGTACTCCTTGCCGTTAAACTTCTCATATGAATAGCCACTGTTTTCTTCTGAGGCCATTGCACTTTGATAATAACTCAAGTCTGAGAACATACTGTCAGCTTGAGTATTTGCAAGGGTTTCTCTACCATCATCCGTTATATATCCCTGTATGCTGCCATCACCCATATCAAAATCTGCAAACATATCTCTTATTCGTTCTGCTGATATGTCAAAGATTATATATCCTCTGCTATCACTGAATTTTCTTATAACTGATGTAGCATAGGTGTCAGTATTATATTCACCATTATTGAATAATATTTTATCAAGCTCTCTATGCTCACCAAACCACATATATTGGGCTTTACTTTTTTTAAAATCCTCTCCGATAGTTGAATCAACTATGGACCGATATAAATTATCTTTTACTCCCGTGGAAGTTGAAACTCCCACCCCATTAGCACCAATTATATGTATATTAGAAACAAAATAATTAGATCTTGCGTTCATACTAATTCTGTCTTGTAAATCATCATAGGATTTAGTACTAGACATTGCTTCCTCATAATCTAATTCATAAAACTTCTTAAAATTAATGTCGAGAACAATCTCCATTGCCGATTGTTCTGCCATAGACAATCCTAAGCTCATGTATTTGTTAATCGCATTTGTAGTATCTAAGGCACTTACTTCATAATTGCCGATAATGGCATCCTCGGATCTTTTATAAGATACCACCCCATAAACAGCCAAAAAAAGAATAGGTATCAAAAGACCTATAGCAAGTTTTATTTTAATGCTCCCCCAAAAACCTGATATGGGTATTTTTTTAGTCTTTTCCTTTAAACTTGAAAATATTGAAGTAAATCGCTTCTTCATATGCGGCCTCCTATGTTTATTTAATAATTCCTCATTAGTTAAATAAAATATACCCTCTATCTAAATATAGCAGTAAATTTACTTAAAATCAATGTGTTTTACAAGTTTTTAAATTAAAACTTGATAAATGTAAATATATATTAAATTTATCCTTAAAAGTATATTAAAAATTTATATGTTTTACGAAGACAGGATTACCGTTCATCAGGGAATCCTGTCTTTATTATCTTCTTGACAACCTTAAGCCTAATATCTATTATATTAATTAGATATCTAATTAGAATACTAAGGAGTATGCTATGGATAATAATTATACGTCTAAGCGACTGCATATGGCATTAATAAGCGGCTACTTAGCACATAAAAAATCTAGCTTTAAGGAATTTCAAAAGCTAGATCTTACGACTGGTCAACCGAAGGTCCTATCCATATTATATCAAAAAGAAGGTTGTCTTCAGAAGGATTTGGCAAGAATATCTCATGTCGAACCCGCCACAATGACCTCTGTTCTTAATAATATGGTAAAAGAAGGGCTTATATATAAGGAACCTATTTTTGTCTCCGGTGGAAAACGTGCCAATGCTATCTATCTTACAGAAAAGGGTCGTGATATATCTATCAAGGTTAATAAAATTGTTGATGATATGGAGCAACTTAGCTTTCAGGGATTTAGTGATAAGGAAAAGCAACTATTAATTAATCTGCTAGACCGTATTCAATCTAACCTGCAAAATAATAAAAAGGAAAGGTAATAAACTATGAAAAAGATTCTAACTTTGCTACTGCTTTCTTTAATACTACTACTGACCGCCTGTTCTAGTAAAGACGATACTAATAAGGAAGCATCAAATGATAGTGGTTCAGCTGAAATTACTGATGAAAATGTAAACAATCCAATTATTAGTAATGACGAGATTCCCGCACCAGAAAATAATTCAAGTGATTTACTGCCCGATAATAATTCAGAAGAGGAGTCAACAGATTTGATTAGTGATGAAACTACTAACGAGTTAAAGGATATTGATTATATACCTATAGACAAGATACCTGACGAATACCTCGTCGCGAGAACTGATAATATAGGTACTATCGAAAAAATTTCATACATTTCAAAGGATTATTTTGGTGATGGTTCTGAAATTACTAAGCCTGCCAATGTATATCTTCCCTATAACTATGATGAAGGCAAGCAGTATAATGTTCTGTATCTAATGCATGGTATAGGTGGAAATGAAAATGAATGGGGAATGAATAATGAATCCTCACGAGTAAAAATTGTAATGGATAATTTAATTTATAATGGTGAGATCGAACCCTTTATCATCGTAACTCCCAACGGACGTTCTGCTGCAGACTTTGCAAATGCCTCCTCCGATTATAATTCCTTCTATTTATTTGGTAAAGAACTTAGAGATGACTTAATTCCTTATATTGATAGTAATTATTCAACTTATGCTGACTATGATGATAATGGATATGATTTGACTAAGACTCGCAATCATCGCGCCATGGCAGGCCTGTCTATGGGAGGAATGCAGTCTATAAATATTGGCATGTGTGAAAGTCTAGATATCATTAGCTATATAGGTGCATTTTCATCCGCCCCAACTACTAACACTTCTTCTGTGATTTCAGAAAAATTAAATGGAGAATTTTCCGACTATAATGTCAACTACTTCTATAATATATGTGGCAGAGAAGACAATGTAGCCATAGCCAGTGCTTCGGCTGCTGTACTAGACCTTGCAAAGTTAACCGATAAGCTGATAGATCAAGAAAACTTTATATGGCAAGAGGTCAGCGGTGGTCATGGCTTTGATGTATGGTATTTAGGCTTTTATAATTTTGCTAACATTGTTTTTAAAAGATAATAAAAATAATTATTGATAATGGAGAAAATGCTATGTTAAGAAAAGTCATGATTAAGAATGGATGGATCGAAGGACTACCAGCGGCCGATCCTCGAATTACTGCTTTTAAGGGAATTCCTTTTGCCATGCCACCAACTGAGTCCTTACGCTTTCACGCTCCCATTCCATCTTCTAACTGGGTTGGTACTATGAATACATATCAATTTAAACCCATATCTATACAGCCAATACCGGGTCTTGATAAGGATAACATTTATACACGAGAATGGAATGTTGACCCTGAAATTCCTATGAGTGAGGATTGTCTATATCTTAATGTTTGGACTCCAGCAAAACATGCTGATGAAAAGCTACCGGTATTCGTCTGGTATTTCGGCGGCGGTTGGCAGGTCGGAAATACAGCAGAAATGGAATTTGATGGAGAACGCTTCGCAAGTAGAGGAATCGTATTTGTCAGTATTAATTACAGGTTAAATGTATTTGGTTTTCTATCTCACCCTGAAATTACCGCAGAGAATCCTATGCAACCTGGAAACTTTGGACTTCTAGATCAACAACTTGGTACAAGATGGGTAAAAGAGAACATAGCAGCCTTTGGCGGTGACCCTGATAATATTACAATAGGTGGTCAGTCTGCAGGTGGCGGTAGTACATTATATCAGATAGCCAGTGAACAAAACAAAGGCTTATTTCAAAAGGCTATTATTCAGAGCGGTGTGTTAAAGAGTCCCTATGGTGAAATAATACCCAAACGCACTCTTTCACAAGCAGAACAAATCGGTATAGAATTCTTTGATTTTTTAGAGGTGAAAAGCCTTAAGGAAGCCAGAGCTCTCTCTTCCTCTTACATCATGAAGAAGTGGGATGAATACGGAGGGTTTAACACCTCAATAAAATTATGGTTGCCGATACAGGATGATCAATTCTTAAAGGATGATTACATTAAGCTTTTTTTAGATGGAAAGCGTCCGCAGATTCCATTGCTTCTTGGTCATACTGAAGATGAGTTTCGTGCATTTCTTAATATGCAAACAAAAGAAGATATTAGTATAAAAGCCAAAGAATTATTCGGTGATAATGCCGATGAGTTTCTTGAAATAATAGGTTGGCATGAGGGTTCTCTTGATGATATACAAAAAGCAACTGATATAAAGTCTATCGAGTACGCTATTCGTATTCTTTGCGATAACGAGGACAATCTAAAGTCTGGTATATATAACTACTATTATGAATTTAATCCTGAAATTCCCGGATGGGATAACCCAGGGTCATTTCATTCATCCGAATTATGGTTTACTTTCGAAACACTAGCAAAATGCTGGCGTCCATTCATTGGTAAGCATTATGATTTAGCAAGACAAATGTGTAATTATTGGTCTAATTTTATTAAAACCGGCAATCCTAATGGATTAGACCAGACCGGGGAACCAATGCCCCAATGGAAGCCTTACTCAAAGAAAGAGCCTAATAAGATGCTATTTACAGATGTCCCTCACCCTACTATCTGTCCACCTTCACAAATCATGTCCTTTCTAACACGTAATTATATTGCAGAGAATGAAAAAAACTAAATTATTTTTGGTACCAGGTACCGTACCTGGTACCAATTTATTTTGAAATTCTCATAAACTTTCTTGCTATTTTCATCCCTGTATTAAAGAAGGGACCTTCCATCTCCTTTTTCACCCTTTTTAACTCTTTTCGTATTTCTATGGTCTGAGGGCAAAGCTTCTCACATTTTCCACAGTCCTTACATATTGAAGCATATGCTGGCTGATTTGATAATCCTCCCAGAGTACGAAGATATATTACTTTATTTCGCTTTTCATTCAGCAGATATTTATCGTTATATACAGAGAAGCATCCAGGAATGTTTACTCCAAAGGGACAGGGCATACAATAGCCACAGCCTGTGCAGGGTATCTTGGTCTTCTCATGCATGATATCCATTACCCTATCAAAGACCTCAAGCTCCTTATGGGATAAAGAATTCGGAAGCATTTGACTTGCAATACCTGCATTCTGATCAAGCTGTACTTCATCACTCATTCCTGATAGAACAACCGTAACCTCAGGATGATTCCATATCCACTTAAGAGCCCATTCTACAGGAGTCGAAT
>CAZDWP010000173.1:0-4888 GCA_964508985.1 uncultured Herbinix sp.
ACCCAAAAGTGGCGGTTCAGTGGTTAAATCAAGCTTTGTGCTTCTATCAAAGTTCCTGCTTGGGTGAAAGTGAATCGCTTCGAAATCGCCACCTTCGGGTAGCTGCAAAACGTTGGGCATAATACAAAGAGAGACACTAACAGCATAAAATTATGGCAGGAGAAACTGTAAAAAGACAACATTTCGTACCAAGAACATATTTGAAACATTTTGGAGAACAAAACGGTGAAGAATATTTTATTAATGTCCTTCCACGACTTGAGACTAAAGAAGACAAAATATTTGAATCAAATATTAAGAATGTTTGCTTACAAAAACACCTCTATACACTTCCTGGTAATAATCCCGAAGAAAGAATGCTTTTAGAGAAATTCTATTCGGATAATTATGAAAGTCAATATGATAGAATATATGATTTACTAGTAGACCCGAAAAAAACAACTCTGACAGATGAAGAAAGAGAGTTGATTATATCTACTGTCGTAACAATGTTTTATAGAACATCACGCTGGATTTCATTACACAATGACTTAATAAAACGAGTCTACACAATCATGTATGATATGTGCCAACGTGCTGGAAAAGAAGAGTTTGATTTTGAAGGTGTAAAAGTTTCTATAAAGGATAAAACGCTTGAAACATTGATTAAGGAACATACCGAATCTACAAGACCAATACAAGTTGTAACTCAATTGGATGTTGCAATGAAATTAATAAAACTTCGTGTCCAGAGGGATGGAATTAGTGTATTTAAATTAAATTGTGAGGCTGAATTTATTACAACAGATAATCCAGTGATTGCGACAAATCCATTTAAAGATTCAACCATGCCATTTGACCCTCAAAACATATTAAAATTGCCATTAGATAATAAGCATATTTTATACTTAATGCCTGATTCAACAGGAATGACAAGAAATATTTTGTATCGAAAGGTATTGACTGGTGAAATGTGCAATATGGAAAAATTAGTTGCTAATTTTGAATTAATGAATCTTTCAGAAAGGTTTATGTTTGGGTCTAAATCGGCACTTAGTTCTTATCTCAAAACAAAGGAAATATCTGAGAAACCATTGAGTGACAAACAAAATGCTGAAATGAAGACTTTTAATGATATGATTAAAAAAGGAAAAGAACTTGGATTAATATAGATGTACTATGCCCAACATCGTGTATAAAACATTTGGCAGTCAGTGGTTTATCAAGCGGCACAGCTCGTATCAAAAGTGGTTGTAACTTGATAGGAAATCGCTTCGAAATGCCAAACGTTTCATACACGTAACCGTTGTATGCCATTTTAAAAAGACACAGATGCGAACATTGAAACTTACATTGATTATTATTTTAGGATTGACAGTCTCTTGTGTGAATAATACGAACAATGAGAAGACTGTCACAAAGACTGAAAGTATAGATACATTAAAAGTTGTAGACAATCCATTTTATAATTCAGCATATTGCGAGATAGTATCAATGTTGGATAATAAAATCCCGATGGATTATAAAAGAGCAGTATTTTTATTGGAATGGGCATATTCTCAAGGGACTTTAGACTATAATATTTTTTGTTCTGAGATTGCAGAGATTTCTGTTAAACTCAAACAATTCGTTAAAGAAAAAGGCGTAGAGCAATACAAGACTTCTGGTAACTTTGCACTCTTTGAGTTTTTCACGAAACCAAATTCAATGAACGGGAATAAACCATTCATTTATGATTTTGATGATTTTAACGGACAAAATGATTATCGAAAAACTTTTGTAACAAAACTACTCGAAACACACAAAGGACAATGCCGTTCACTACCGATACTTTATAAGATTTTAGCTGAAGAAACAAAAACAGAAGCATTTCTTGCTTTTGCCCCAAATCATCTCTACATAAAGCATTTGGGCGAAGATAATAAATGGGTAAATGTTGAGCTAACAAATGGACACTTTGCATCGGATGCTTACATCATTTCATCAATGGGTATTTCAGCCGAAGCGATAAGAAACAGGACTTACGTCAAAGCATTGCTTATTGCCTGACTGACTTATCAATGGGTTATCAAAAGTTGTATGGTTACGATAACTTTGCTTTACTTTGTTGCAATAAAACATTAGAATATTTTCCTTATAGTATGCCAACACTATTACACAAGTATAATACCCTTCGTTCTATGGCACTCGATTACATAAACAAAAATGGTAGGGAACATTGTGCTTTCCTTGATAGTAACTACAAGGATTTTAAAGAAACCCAACTAAAAATTGAAAGTTTGGGATTTCGTGAAATGCCAGCCGAAAAATACGAAGAATGGGTTCGGTCAGTAGAAAATGAAAAGAAAAAACAACAATATAACTAATCCAATGAGTATGAAAACACGATTAATAACATTATCTGTAATACTTGTCGCTACAATATCAATTATTGTAACGCTATTAATTCCAAAAACAAAAATGTTTTTGGGCGTTTATGATGCAAATTCTGGGATGCGGAAAACAGACCAAATTAACAAAAGTCCTTATGCTATATTTGGTGATAGTAGTAAAACCCTAATGACAGAGAATGAACGAACTTCGAATCATACTCTTGAAATTAAGAACACTAACAAGGGTGAGCGAACTTTTAAATTAGAATTGAATGCGCAAACAGGCAAAATTAGACTATTTGACAAAACAGGAAATGTAATTTCTGAGCTATTATTAGAACCCGAGCAACTAACTCGTTTTGTTAGTGTTGACAGGTTTGCAGAAAAATATTATGATTTAACGCCATATCATAATGGTGCAAATAATCCAATCCTTTATATTGATATAAATGGGGACTCAATAAGTGTTGCTCAACAATATCGTGAGCAGTTTATGAATGATATGCAAAATGTATTTGGTGATAATACAAATCTTTTTTCTTTTAGCGAATCTGGCATGTTAGCATTTGACGGCAAAAAGAAAGATTTAACAAAAGAGCAAAAGCAAGTCTTTAAAGGAATGAATAAACTTATGAATAGTAAAGATGTATATGGTGTAGCATATGAAAGCTCATACACAACAAAAGATGGTTCGCAAACCATAGATGTTGATGGAAAAGATGCAGGTGGAGCAATGTTTTATGCAACAGATAATGTTATAGTAATCTCACCAAACATTACAGGTGGTGATGTTATTTCTCTTGACCCATCTTCATTCTTTAAAAATGTAAACGTGGATATGAATACTACTACAGGTTTATTTCATGAGTTTGGAGAAGCATTAGCAGGAAAAAGCCAATATCGTGGGAGTGTTGTTGATTACGAAAATGTAGTTAGAAAAGTAATGAAAATGACACCAAGACCTTACGACCCATATCATCAACCTGTACCACCTACTCAACCTCAATAAAAACTATTAAACATGAAGAGTACTTATATTTTCATAATTATTTTGTTATTTTCTGCATGTTCAGTAAATAAACAAGTTATAATGACTGGCATTGACCGCCAAAAGTATCCAGGCGACCCTAAACTACAAGTAGTTGAAAGATTTTATGATAATCTGTCAGAAAAGAAAATGACTAAAGTTTTATTGGATTACTATTCATCTTTAGTCCCTAAATCTTTCAAAAGTTTAGAGTTAAGAGTTGATACCACAATTACTAACCTTGATTTTTATCCAGCAATTGCAATTTCATTTTCAAAAAGAGCCAAAGATGGATATTTGGAAATAAATAAATACATCAATGATTCTGTTCAGACTAAAATTCCAATTGATTATCTGATAGATTCAGATACGGTAAATAATACAAAAATGATAGAGAAATTATTGTCACTGAAAAGTAATAAAATTAAATCTTATATATTATTGAATGACAGATATATGAAAATAGAGACAAAATAAAAACGGCATACAACATCGTATATAAAACATTTGGCAGTCAGTGGGTTATCGAGTGTTTCAGCTCGTATCAAAGGTGCTTGTAACTTGACAGGAAAGTGCTTCGAAATGCCAAACGTTTCATATACGTAACCGTTGGCAAACATTATAAGAGACACCCTGCAAAAATGAAACGATTTGAATAAAGAATCTAAATATAAAATAATCGGAATTATTATCTTGATTATAAACATTATCTGGACAGTAGATTGGATTTGGCTATTCTATGGTTATCATTTTACTGGAATTCTCTGGATGTTTATGTACCCTGATTGGATTTTAATTTTAAATGCAATTTTCGGACTGATTGGGATTACAATCGGAGTGAGTTTGATTAAAAGTAAAATTGTAATTAAGAAAGCTTTGTTAATCGAGATACCTAAGTTTATTATAGGATTCGCGATTTTGTTTTAATAATGAATAAAAATGGAAAACAAGAGAATTTCATATAACTGGTTCATAGACATGTTTTACACAATGTTTTGGGCTATACTAATTACAACAACTTTTGTTATTTGCCTACAACTGATTATTCATCCTGGAAAATCAATGTTGGCTCCGATTTTGGCAATTAATGGATTATTTATCCCTATAATAACAATATTTATCGGACTGAGACCAGTTGTTGGCCTTTTCGTAATACCTGATACGCTGTATATTGACAACAGAAAACGGATTTATCTTAACAACCGAGAGGAAATTAAAATTGAAAATATTGCAAAGGTTGATGTCAAACAAATTGGAGCAGCTCAATCTCATTTGATTTATTACGAATTGACATTAAATGATTTACCGAAAAGACTTCAGAAACGGAAAAGAAAATCGTTGATAATAATAGAACCCTATAATATTAAGCATATATTTCAGACAAGATTGGATTTCTTATCCTTAATGGCAGATTACGGATTAAGTGAGGAAAAAATTGAATGGAATGAAATGAAAATGAAACATATTTTAGGAATAAGAGATAAATTTAAAAAATAACGATTTGCCAACA
>CAZDWP010000174.1:0-4858 GCA_964508985.1 uncultured Herbinix sp.
GGAATTGCCCTTGATATTGGAATTGCATAACCCATTCCCTCTACCTTAAAATCGGCAAACTTAACCGTATTGATTCCAATGACCTCACCATCAATATTAAGCAAAGCCCCTCCACTGTTGCCGGGATTAATGGCGGCATCAGTTTGAAGAAGTACCATGGTAGTATATCTACCATTATCAGAAACCTCTATCTTTCTGTCCTTAGCGCTGACATATCCTACTGTAAGGGACTGTCCATATCCCATGGCATTACCGATTGCTATTGTCATCTCTCCAACCTTTATTTTATCGGAGCTGCCAAGCTTTGCTACCTTAATTGCATCTATGGTACTCTTCTCTATATCCGCTAAATCAACTGTTATAACAGCAAGATCAGCCATAGAATCTGTTCCCTTTATAACTGCTTCAACCTGTGAATCATCAATAAATGTTACAGTAATCTTATCGCTTCCGTCAACAACATGATTATTTGTAGCTATGAGTAGCTCCTTATCATCCTTGCCAACGATAATCCCTGAACCGCTTCCTTCACTGGGATATTCTGTACCAAACCAAATGTCAGTGTTGGTGGAGATGCTAGTAATTGATACTATAGATGGCATCGTCTCCTCTGCCACATTCATAACAGACGATTCTGAGATGTTATTCACCGTCCCATGGTCTGTGCTCCCAACTTTAAGCTTAGCCTCTGAGATGGAATCATCAACCGTTGAACCAAGAATATAGCTTTCATTATTACTAAAGGCTTCAGGATTAAGCCTACCATAAGCATACTGAACACCAACAAATGCCACTCCGGCTATGATACCAAATACTGCGGCCTTAAAAATAAAACCAATAAATCTTCTGATAGGGCTTTTCTTTTTGGTCTCTTCTACTGGCTGCTCAGTTTGTTCAGGCTGGGGCCTGTATAAGTTTTGTTGATCTTCATATGATGTCGGTCCCGTTACATTCTCAGACCAAAAACTATATTCGGGTCTATTATATGCTGAGTTTTCCCGATTATCTATATTATCAGGTTTCTCGTGGAATTGATTTATATTATTTTCATTATTATTATCCATAAGCTTACTCCTTTACAAATCTTTTATAGTCCTTATTGTATCAGCCTTTTGTGTAAAGATTGTGAAGCATAAATTTCTCTTTGATAAATATATCCCGAAAAAATATTTCCTTGATTTATATTTCCTAGAAAAATACATTGTTGAAATTGCTTTAATCATGTATCATAGTCTTAGGCTGTAATAGAAATATATTTTTGCCTGGGAGGGTTATTCGTGATTAAAGACAACCAAAAAACGTTAAATAGGCTTCATATATTGATGGATGCAAGTATAATTATTATCTCTTTTTTGATTGCTTATGTTTTGAGATTTTATAGTTTTCTAACTAATGTACGTATTTTTAATGAAGGAACACGCTATTCTCTACCAGTGTATGCACAGAGCTTATACATTTTGGTTCCTTTATACTTATTTATTTACAATAAGGCAAAGCTATATACTCCAAAAAGGGGAAAAAGAAGATGGACAGAGCTCTTCTACATCTCCTACTCCAATTTTCTTGGTCTGGCTTTCTATTTATTCTTTCTATATATGATAGATGAAGAGGACATAGCGAGAGGCTTTCTGGTCATGTTCACCTTAATTAATGTTGTTTTATGTACTTTTGCTAGGATGTTGGTTGGCCAGGCATTAATAGTAGTCCGTAGGCGAGGCTATAATCTAAAGCATGTAATATTAGTTGGTTACAGCCGTGCATCAGAGGCTTATATTGATCGTATATTTGCCAACCCGCAGTGGGGCTATTATATACACGGAATTCTTGATAATAACATGGAGGTTGGGACGAAATACAAAAAGGTACCTGTAATAGGAAGCCTGGATCAGCTGGAGGAATATCTCGTAAAAATGTCTCTGGATGAGATAGCTATTACAATAAGCATTAACGAATACGAACAGCTTGAAAAAATTGTGTCTGTTTGTGAAAAATCCGGTGTCCATACGAAATTTATACCGGATTACTATAATTTTATTTCTACAAAACCTTATACTGAGGATTTATATGGCCTGCCTGTAATTAATATCAGAAACGTGCCTCTTAGCAATACATTTAATTGGGTAAGTAAGAGGATTGTTGATATAATAGGCTCCTTTATTGGATTGGTAATATGTGCTATTCCACTGTTGATTGTCGCTATAATTATTAAGCTAACCTCAAGAGGTCCAGCGATATTTTCACAGATTAGAGTCGGTAAGCACAACAAACAATTTAAAATGTATAAATTCAGATCTATGACAATGCAGACCGAAGAAGAGGAAGAGAAGGCCTGGACAACCAATAATGATCCCAGGGTAACAAAGGTCGGAAAATTCATAAGAAGGACAAGCATAGATGAGCTCCCGCAGTTATTTAATATACTTAGGGGTGATATGAGTCTTGTAGGTCCAAGACCTGAAAGGCCGCAATTTGTGGAGCAGTTTAAAGAGGATATACCAAGATATATGATAAAACATCAGGTTCCTCCCGGACTTACAGGCTGGGCACAAATAAACGGCTTCAGAGGAGATACCTCTATTAGAAAAAGAATCGAGTATGACCTCTACTACATTGAGAATTGGACTTTGGGATTTGATATTAAAATAATGTTTTTTACTATATTTAAAGGCTTTATAAATAAGAACGCATATTAATATATGCGTTCTTATTTACTAGCAAATATATCTATAACTCTATCGGTTGCTTTCCCATCAAGGTTGGGGAAGTTATTCCTTATAAATGTGTGAATTTGTTCTATTGAATAATCTTCTCTATTAATAGTATTGATTAATTCCTCCATGTCTTTTATTACTGGCCCCGGAACATTGCTTGTATAATTATTGTAGAACCCTCGCCCATTGTTTATATAGTCATCCAGGTCGTAGGCATAGAAGATCATGGGTTTCTTTGTAATACAATACTCGTAAATTATAGAGGAATAATCGGTTATGAGTAAATCTGAAGCCATTATAAGCTCTGATAGGCTCCTCTCATCAGATAAATCACATACATTTTCTTTATGTAGCCTCTTAGCAATACGGGCAACATATGGATGTAGTCTTAATCCAAGTATATAATCATTTGGTAGTTTTTCGGCCATTTTTTCCACATCACCTAATACCGTATCCGATCCCAGATTAATATCCCTAAAGGTCGGAGCATATAAAATTAACTTCTTTTCCAGAGACAGATTATATCTTTTATATATACTTATTTTATCTATATTAATATTATCTTCATCGACCCTCCGCATCCGATTAAGTATATCATCGGTTCTAGAAAGCCTAGGGGATATACTTTATGAGTATCAATGCCAAAGACCCTGGCATAAAGCTCAGCAATTTGCTCGTTGTTCACAATCAAATGTGTTATGTTGCGATTTGCCCTTCTTTCTTCTTCCTTTAGTCTTCCGGTATTGACATCTTGACCGAATTTCTTAATGGTTCCGGTACCATGCCATAGCTGTATTACCTTTGCATTTTTCTTTACCCGTATATATGCCATTGGTAAGAACACATTATCCATTAGTATAATTTCTGATCTGGCCAAATGATATGGCTTGATAAAGAAGAACTCCAGAAGCTTACTTACAGACTTAAGACTCTTGACCGACTCTGTTTCTGTTTTGGTAATATATGAAAATATAAAAGAAGCATTTAGCTTTTTTAGCTTTTTTACGACAAGGCTAACGTTACTGTCTTCCCCATCATCGTGAGTCATAATGCAGAATACGCTTTTCTTTTTTATAGGAAAAAGCCTACATATATAGAAAACAGCTGCAAATAGATAATATCCTATTATTTTTATCATGTTTATGTCTCCCACAAAATGGTACCTGGTACACTCTTCCCGGCACACTTTTACCGATAGTTATCATCTCTCACATTATGGTACCAGGTACCAATTTATCAATTACTTTGGCTGAGGCGTTGCCGTCATCTGCATGGTTGTATTTGCTTATGAAGGCTTCGTATTTTTCCTTATATATATCGTAATCGTATTCCTTTATTGAGTCTATTAGTGCTTTTGTTGTCTCGACAACAGGACCCGGAGCTTCATTCATGAAGTCAAAATAAAATCCCCTTAGTGTATCCTTATACTCACAAAGATCATAGCAGTAGAACATCATCGGCCTTTTTAATATACTATAGTCAAACATTACCGAGGAATAATCAGTTATCAGCATGTCCGAAGCAAGATATAGAAGGGATATATCATAATCCTTATCGAAGTCATATACGAATCCCTTATAATTCGACCAATCTATTGCATCCTTTATGAGATAGTGATACTTCACTACCAATACTGTGTCCTCTTTTAGCTCCTTCATAAGTAGGGGGAAATCTAAGCCTGTATTAAATCTGTATCTACCGTTCCCATGATACTCATTATCCCTCCAGGTAGGTGCATAAAGAATTATCCTTTTATCCTGTGGAAGTCCAAGACTATCTTTTATTTTAATTATGTCTTCTTTATTATTCTTCCTAAAAAGAATATCATTTCTGGGATAGCCTATCTCCAAAATCTCCTTCTCAAACCCGAAGGCTTTTTTAAATATCTCTGTAGAGTAGTTATTTTGCGAGATTAGATAATCCCAGGTCTGTACATTATTATAGAAATTTCTTTTATAGTCCTCCAGACTTGTCTCCCCAGACATATATACAGCTTCTAGGTCAAGAGCAAGCTTTTTAAGAGGTGTGCCATGCCAGGTCTGTATGTAGATGATATCAGGTCTTTTAATAATGTACTTAGGAAACCTGGTGTCACTAATCCAGATTCCTGCTATGGCATAATAATAAAAATACCGGAACCGGTTTCT
>CAZDWP010000175.1:0-4855 GCA_964508985.1 uncultured Herbinix sp.
ATTAAGCTTTCCTATGATACTATAAGCAAAAGACTTGGTAACATAAGGCAGCGTGGCGTAGTACTTCGTGATGGACAGACGCTGCTTGATCTGTATAAGGAACGGATTCCTCTATATGAAAAATATGCTCACATAACAATAGATTCCGAAGGACTTGGAATGGAAGAGCTTATGGAGAGAATCTGTATTGCGGTTAAGGGCAGTCAAGTATAATGGATTATACCACAACTCGGGGTGTTGAAGAATAACAATTAATAAGTCCAAGAGGGACATGTTAAAATTCGTCTTGGACTTTTTTGTTCTCATAATAGTTAATCCATTCACAGCCTACTACTAGTATTCTAACCACTTCTTCAAGACCTTCTCTATCAATCTCATCAAATCTATCAAAAACAGGACTGTCAATATCTAGTACTCCTATAACAGTATTATCAACAAAGATAGGTATTACTATTTCCGAGTTGGATTCGCTATCACAGGCGATATGTCCTGGGAATGCATGGACATCAGGAATTAGCTGGGTTTTACCTTGTGATACTGCTGCCCCGCACACTCCCTTTCCAATTGGGATGTGGATACAGGCAGGCTTTCCCTGGAACGGACCTAAAAGAAGCTCGCCATTCTTGATCAGATAAAACCCCACCCAGTTAATCTCAGATAGAGCAAGGTTAAGTAATGCAGATGCATTAGCTAGGTTTGGAATCACATTGGTTTCGTTCTCAAGTAAGGACTTTAGCTGTGCATGTATCAGCTTATAGCTATCCTGCTTATCTATGGGATACATATTATTTTCGACTGATTGCTTTTGATTCTTATTCATATTCACGCATTTCCCTTCTTTTATCTTTTGAATTTCCAAAATATATATCTGATTATAGTGTTTTTTGCTTATTATTTCAATCAATATAATATTAACATAAATGCTTATATGTTTTTATTGTAGGAGTAATTTTTTATTTCTATTTCCTTGTAAATGATTGAATTAGTTGAGAATATCATTTATTATTAACTTAACATGTTCTAATGAGATAGGAATAGGAGAAAACATGAAGATATTGGTGGATGCGGATGCATGTCCTGTAAAATATATAATTGAAGAGGTTGCCAAAGAGTATAATATACCTGTATATATGTTTGTAGATACCAGTCATATACTATCGTCAGACTATAGTGAGATTATAGTCGTAAGTAAGGCTCCAGATGCTGTTGATTTTGCTCTATTTAATCATACCAAAAAAGGAGATATTGTAGTTACTCAGGATTACGGTGTAGCCGCCATGGCACTTGGGAAGGGGGCATATGCAATTCATCATAATGGAAGTGAATATTTGGATGAGGGTATTGATCAAATGCTTATGGAGAGGCATATAGCAAAAAGAGTTCGTATGGCTGGAGGGCGTCCAAAGGGAAGCGTAAAAAAGCGTTCAGGTGAAGAAGACGATAGATTTCGGAGCTCTTTTCATAGGCTATGCAATAAAGCTATTAATAACAATTAATTATAGGCGGAGGTTTTATGCTAAAGCTAGCTAGATACTTAAAATACTTTAAGAAGGAAGTAACAATCGGGCCGTTTTTTAAATTTCTTGAAGCGGTATTCGAATTAATCGTACCGCTTGTAATGGCATCGATTATTGATATAGGGATTAAAAATGGAGATGAGACTTATGTGCTCCAAAGAGGAGGTATTATCCTGCTGCTTGGCTTTATGGGGCTTATTTTTGCGATTATTTGTCAGTACTCAGCTGCTAGGGCATCACAAGGATTTGGAACCATGGTAAGAAATGACCTATATAAGCATATAAACACTCTGTCCCATGGTGAGCTTGATTCGCTTGGTACAGACACCTTAGTTACCATTCTAACTAATGATATAAATCAAATGCAGTTGGCAGTTGCCATGCTAATAAGGCTCGTAGTAAGAGCACCTTTTCTAGTAATTGGTGCCGTAGTAATGTCCATGATACTGGACTTAAAGCTTTCTCTTATATTTCTGATTGTAGCCCCCATGGTATCAATAGTGATTTATTTAATCATGAAGCTTTCAGTCCCTTATTATAGGGTTCGTCAAAGGATACTCGATAAGGTATCACGTATTACCAGAGAGAATTTAAGCGGTGCAAGGGTGATTAGAGCATTTTCAAAGCAGGAGCATGAGATTAAAAGATTTAATGAAGCCAATAACGAAGTAGCTGATATAGCTATAAATGTCGGAAAGATATCAGCATTCTTAAATCCGGCGACATTTACTATACTAAATGTCGCAATTTTAGCTATTCTGTGGTTTGGCGGCATTCGTGTCGATGTAGGAAGCCTAACACAGGGTGAGGTTATAGCATTTGTAAATTACATGACACAGATATCTGTTGCCTTAGTGGTGGTTGCAAATCTAGTTGTGATATTTACTAAGGCATCAGCATCAGCTAGAAGGATTAACAAGGTGTTTGAGACGGTGTCAGCAGTAAAAGAAAAGGACGAAGATATTAATTCAAATGAAATAGCACCTCTGGTAAGTCTAGATAATATATCATTTGCTTATCCAGGTTCGGATGAGTATGCTTTGGAGGATATAAGCCTTGATATAAATGATGGTGAGGTCATAGGCATTATCGGTGGGACAGGCTCGGGTAAAACCACCTTGATAAGTCTTTTGCCAAGATTTTATGATGTGGATAAGGGAGAGATTCGAATAAAGGGAAGGCCTGTTAGTGAATATTCTTTTGATGGGCTTAGAGAGTTATTTGGCATCGTGCCGCAAAAGGCGGTACTATTTTCAGGTAGTGTCAGTGATAACCTTAGGTTCTCAAAGAAGGACGCTTCAATTGATGAGATAAAAAAAGCAATAGAGATTGCACAGGCTAAGGATTTTGTGGAGAGGCTGTCCGATGGATATGATTCACATATTAGTCAGGGTGGAAGAAACCTATCGGGAGGACAAAGACAGCGCTTAACCATAGCAAGAGCTTTGCTTAGAAACCCGAGGATTCTTATATTGGATGATAGCTCTAGTGCCCTTGATTATGCAACCGATGCGAGACTAAGGGAAGCAATTGGTAGAAATTGTGAGGACACTACAGTAATCATGGTATCCCAGAGAGCCAGTGCAGTAAAAAATGCAGATCAGATTATTGTACTTGAGGATGGCAAGATGGTTGGAAAAGGCAAGCATGATGAGCTTTATAAGACCTGCAATATATACAGGGAAATCTGTGATTCCCAGGAGAGCTGATTCTGTTAATTTTGGAGGTGGCGGTATGAATTCCTATGATGAAAGCAATTCAATATTAAAGCGATTATTTTCCTATGCAAAACCCTATCGTGGATTTCTAATTGCTGCACTGATTAGTTCCTTGATAAGTGTGACGCTGTCGCTTCTGATACCTATATATATCGGAAAGGCTGTGGATTATATAATTGGAGCAGACGAGGTGAACTTCCCTGGTATTTTAGATATAATTATTTATCTGGCTGTATTTATCGGGGGCAGTACAATCTTTCAATGGCTTATGTCTTACTCTACTAATAAGATAACCTTTCTAACAATTAAGGATCTTAGAAGTCAGGTATTTAATAAGCTGAATATCGTACCCTTTGAGGAAATTGACCGTACCCCTCATGGCAATATTATTAATACCATGGTAAATGATATAGATATCATTTCCGATGGTCTCCTGCAGGGCTTTACTCAGCTTTTCTCAGGGATAATGACTATTCTTGGAACGATTGGATTTATGCTTAGCATCAATCTGGGTATAGGTATAATGGTGGTAGTGCTTACCCCCTTATCACTGTTTGTGGCTTCATTTATTGCAAGGAGAACCTACCTGAAATTCAGTGAGCAGACAGAGATCAGAGGAGAAATGGGCGGGCTGATAGAGGAGCTTTTAGGTAATCAGAAGCTTGTTAAGACATTTTCCTATGAGGATAGAGCACTCGAACGCTTCAAGGAGGTTAATGGAAGACTTCATAAGGTTGGTGTCATGGCTCAATTTTATTCATCACTTACTAATCCATCTACCAGGTTCGTCAATGGTATCGTATATGCGGCGGTGGGAATTCTGGGAGCATTCTCAGCTATATCAGGAAGAATTACAATTGGCCAGCTAACAAGCTTTTTATCCTATGCAAATAAATATACGAAGCCATTTAATGAGATATCCGGTGTCATTACAGAGCTACAATCTGCTTTAGCCTCGGCAAAGCGGGTATTTGCAGTGATTGATTTAGAGCCTGAGTCCTCCGATGAAGGATTATTATCTTCAGTAGAAAGCGATGGAAGAGTGAAGCTTACGGATGTTGCATTTTCATATGTAAAGGACAAGCCTCTAATAGAAGGTCTTAATATTGATGTAAAGCCTGGCAGCAGGATTGCCATAGTAGGACCTACTGGATCAGGTAAAACCACTGTAATTAATCTGCTTATGAGATTTTATGATGTGGATGAGGGCAAGATAGAAGTAAACGGTGTGGATATTCAGGACATGCAAAGGAAGGCACTGCGAAGCATGTATGGTATGGTGCTTCAGGAAACCTGGCTTTTTGAAGGAACTGTTAGAGAAAATATCGCCTACGGCAAAGAAAATTCTACAGAGGAAGAGATTATAGATGCGGCTAAGGCGGCTTATGCTCATAGCTTTATCAAACGCTTGCCAAACGGTTATGATACAGTCATCGCTCAGGATGGGGGGAATCTGTCACAGGGTCAAAGACAGCTTCTTAGCATTGCAAGAGTAATGCTACTTAAGCCACCCATGCTTATTCTGGATGAGGCTACGAGTAATATAGATACAAGAACAGAAATCCGAATTCAGAAGGCATTTTCAAAGCTTATGAAAGGCAGAACCAGCTTTGTGGTGGC
>CAZDWP010000176.1:0-4843 GCA_964508985.1 uncultured Herbinix sp.
TTTGCCCAATATTGTTCATGATATAGTCCTTTTATTTACTTTCCTGATTCAGATTTGATGAAGAACCAATTAGTATTTACATTTTTCTTCTCACCCAATGCTTGAGGTATTTCGCTCAATCTATTCTCTTCATTAAGTGAACGCAACAGCTTTCTGATTGGCAATCCATCTCTATGATTGGAATTAAAAACACCTGCACCAATAAACTGAGGCATCAACTCTTTTGCTTGAATCTTATCTACACTTGCGTTATTCTTGAAATATTCTGCTACTACTTTGTTTATTAGTGGGGTTTTATCTTCGATACTCATTGTTGTTTTGTTTTTAAGTAAAAATCATAAATTTTGTAACGCAGAGCAGAGTCCTTTTATAAATGCTTTTATATTAGCATCACCTTCTACTTTTATCAAGTAAGATAAATCATTGTATATTTCAGATTGCTCCATCCCTTCATTTACTAGCTTTTCAACAATCTCTGAGGCTATATAACTCCCTTTTCTATTAAAAAAACGAACTTCATACCCTCTTTCAATAAAACGAATATCAATAGCATAGTTATTATTGTTATGATGCCACTCATCAATAACTGCACAAGGATATTCGTTTATTGTTCGCACATAATGATAAAACATTTGTGTAAAGGGTTTAAAATCAGCAATGTTTAACTTTATCAACTCATGATGCAGCCAAAAGGATCTTAGCTCAGCATGATAATGACTTGTAGCTGAACTACCTAGCAATCTGATATGGTGCTCATCATGGAATCGAATAAATCGTTGATCGCAATATTTAATCGTTTCAGGACATTGTATAAAGTACTTCCTCCAATCATTTACGGTTGGTTCTTTTTCCTTAGATAATTCTTTTAGACTCGCCCAAGTAAACTCAGAATCAATTTTACTTAATAGTGTTTTAAGGATATCAAGTCTATTTGAATCTCTGAAAAATCTTGTTCTCCAATCTTGATTTGCTTTACTACTGGGACTTTGCATTCTCACAAAGCTCCAATTACTATTCACACTTATTATATAATCTTGTATAGCAAGAAGAGCAACCTCAAATGACACGGAGTGAATATTTTCCATCTTTCTTGTGAATATTTCTGCACACTTTTGCGCATAATCTAAAAAGATGTCTTTATTAATAATACCATTTTCGTCTTTTGCTAGCTCAATAAGAAAATTGATTTGTCCTTTAAAATATTGATGATTTTCATATTCACAAAATATCTTTTCCCATTCAGGATTTTCATTTATTATTATAGCTTTTGATCGTTCCTCCTTAACTTGATATGTATCAAAACCGGTTATAATGTTTTCATCATTTTTGAGAAAGCTGTAAATATTATGGACTCTGCCATTAGCGATTTTATCTAGCCCTTTAATGGCTGCTTCAAATCTATCGATGCTATCTATTGTGGTATTTTCAATTAAATTTCTACAAACTCGCATCCAACTAAACAATTCTTTAGGTGAAAAACTGTCTGATTCATTTTTATTTAGTAAAAAAACAATCAAAGCATATAACCTCATTTTATCAGGGTAAGTCATTCCTCCAGTAATAAATGCTTTAAATAGCCCTCTTTTAATTCCTTTATCAGTATTATTAAAAAAGTCAAGATCTTTTAATATTTCAGTGTAATATTCTAATCCCTTTTCATTTTCAGTGAACAAGTCTAGTATAGTAAATATCTCATTCAAGTTCCTTTCAGTTAAAACTTTGATTTTCTTAAAAAAGGAATTTGGCACAAAAAGATATTCTCCATCCTCCCCTTTTGTCGTTGCTAATATTGTAGCATCATTTCCTTCTTTCGAATCAAAGGTCGGTGTATTTACATAAAATATCTGAAACATATTTCTAAAGAACCTCATATACTCCTCATCAATCAAGAAGTTTTTCTCATCCATTTTCTTCCAAAAAAGATCAGCCCAAGTTGTATCTAGTTTTAACTTCCAATCCTTCACTGAGATATTGATATTGTTCTCGTTAATATAATCTATCAACCAAGCCTTGAAGTTCTCATAATCAGTCAATGTTTTTCCACGAGCATTCATCTTAATGTACAAATCATCTGTAAGCTCTAACTCATCCAAGCTCAGAAATTCAAAAGAAATATAACTATCAAATGCAAGCCTCTGCCAACATTTTTCAAGATCATTATTTTCAACTGATTTAAACTGCTTATGAATCTCATCAAGCATACTTAACATACCTTTCACAGTTGGATCTTTTTCCCAATATGCGAAAAACCATGATGAATCTTTTATGGTTTCTGAAATAGTCTTTTGTTTATCAATTGAAATTTTCTTTTTCACCAATGCTTCACAAAAGTCTTTAGATGTTGGCCTTATCTTATATGAAAAATTAACCAAAGGAAGAGACTCTTCTGAATTAATTCTTTTTAATATATACCAATGCACTAGATATAGTGTAGTAAGTCTTTGTTGTCCATCTAAAGGAATAAATATTGTCTGATGATTAGAAGTTTCTTCATTCTCTAAACCATCAATCACAACATTAATATTTAAGTCGAGATTTTTAGAATATGATTTCACTGCATCAATCATATTTATAACCAACTCTTTCTTTTTCTTGATTTGCTCAATATTAGACAAGCCTCTTATTTTGCCGTAAACAAAATTTAGATGCATTGGTAAAACTTCTTCATTCAAAAGAGTTTCCCTTATATCTCCAATAAAATTTTCTCTAATATCAGCAGCCCTTACGTTATCTCTCCCCATAGCAAAATCACGCTGAATAATAGGAATTTCAATACGATGTTCATGAATAAGCTTCCAAAATGTATAATTGTTATTTTTCATTGTGCTAGTCTTTTAGATTTAAGTAATTAGTTAAAGTTTTCCTTATATTATTCACATAATCAGCTCTATCATTAGAAGCCCAAAACTCAGTTTGCTTAGCATTACTCGAATAATATTTCAAAAATGCATATTTAGTAGCTACAGGTATAAACGCCTTCACTTTTTTATCTTTCTTGTCATACTGCCACTCTTCTTGATCTATTTCAATAACTTTGTTGCGTTTTTCTTTAAAGATTCTATTACCCAATTTAATATTAGTAATTCCATCTAATAAAGCAAGATTGCTAATATGATGCATATTAAAGAACTCATCTGTTTTCTCCTTGATGATATCACGCTGTTGTTTTATTTCTTCCGTGATTTGCCCATCAAGTTTATAAACTTCATCTTTTAATGAGTTAATTTCACTGACCAATTTTTTCAACACCTGATTCTCTTCACTCTCCCAAATATCAGACAGCCCTAACAAATCTTCAAGCCATGCAATCAGTTCTTCCTTTTTATTGAAATCAGCTGCATTTTGAGCATGAATATGCTCAATACTCCATTTCTCATTTTTTAATTTATCAAAAGGGAATCTAAATGCTGGGTCACTTTTTTCGTAAGTTTCAATATTATGCAACAATAAAACTTTTAATGCAGCATTATACTTAGTATAATAGCCCAATGTGTCAAAGTTATATATTGCCTCACCAGTTTTCTTGTCTATTCTAGCAAACTCATTCTTTATAATATTAATAAGCTTTTCTTTAAACTCTTTTTTGCCACAATTTTCTGCTTTCTTCTTAATTTCCCTTATTGTTTTTAGTTTAGCATAGATGATGTAACCTATCAAATGATAAAAACTCCTATCTTCATACCAATCTTGTAGTTGATAAAACAACGCTTTTATTGCTGACCAATCTAAATCAACGTATCCATTAGCATATTGCCTATATGTAAACAGTTCATCGTCTTTGTTATTTATTTTTCCTGCAACTAACTCAAAAAGAAAATCAATGCGTGTGGGATACTTTGTCTTATCTATTTCATTACTTATAAAAAACCAAAATGAATCCTCATTCAACATCTTCTCAAAATGATCCCATTCTCGTGCTAAATCGTTTTGTTTTAGCTCTCTCACCTCTTTATTATCACTTTCACAACTATTGATAAAAAGCGCTTTAATAAGTTCTGCATTGGTTAAATCAGTTTTTCCACTATTTAAATTTCTAAAAACTGCCTTAGAGTTTTTATGTTTTGTATCTTCATACCAAATAAAATGTGTGTCTTCTTTTATCTTAATAACAAGTGTATCTCTTTCCTTTTCATCTAGATGCTGAATCCAAGACTTAGCAGTAAGAAAAGCCATAAAAAAGTGATAATTATCAATATTATCATACCCTTTATTTTCCTCTATATACTTTCCCCACTCATTATTAATTTGAGTTGTATATTTTCTACCATCCTTTTCAAATTTATCAAATTCAAGTAGTGGAATATGTTTTAAATTGATATTTATGTTTTCTAAAAACTCAGCACTCGCTTCTCGTGTCTGGTATTTAATTGTATATGATTCTTCAACTAACAATCCTAATATTATATAAAGACTCGTTATGCGTTGTTGACCATCAATAACCTCAAAAATATTTTGCGTGCCATTTTTAAAACACTCTTTAATTTTATCTTCAGTGCTATATCGCTCTTTTACTACTAGTGGCTGCAAACAATAAAATGCATCTTCCTTTGGATTAAAAGTATTAATATCATTCAGTAGATCAAGTATCTGTTGAATAGTCCATTTATAACCTCGTTGATAATCATCAACGAAAAAGTTATAACCATTAAAATCTCGTATTGGTCTAGTTTCTAAATTTTGTCCCTGCTTTCTTTTGTCTCTCATAGTATAATTGTTTTTCAATTTATAATTTTCAAAGTTACACTCTATACAACCCCCTATACCACCCAATCCACTCCTCAATCTCCTTATCTTCCACAGTAGATGCTTTATCAATTACATCCCTAGATGTGAATGTTGAAAA
>CAZDWP010000177.1:0-4833 GCA_964508985.1 uncultured Herbinix sp.
GTATACACTTCTACGTTAGGATGTATATCAACATAGCTAACCCTTCCCGCTTCTACATCTTGAGCAAAGCGAGCACGGGTATATGCATTCTGATTATTAAATTCAAAACTATCGGATAGGAAAACCGTTAGAAAAATTATGGCCAGAATTATTAAGTAAAAACCGTATCCCTTCATTTGTTTCCTCACCAAACAACCTCCTATTAAGTAAATTTTTTATATCACACCAACAAATGGTAGGTTTCTATAACCTTGCAGATAATCCAAGCCGTATCCCACAACAAATTCATCGGGAATCTCGAAGCCAACATATTTTACATCTACTTCAGTGACTCTTCGCTCAGGCTTGTCAAGTAAAGTACATATATTTAAGCTCGCCGGTGCCCTGCTGCTTAAAAGCTCATTCAAATATGCTAGGGTCCTTCCCGAATCGATTATATCCTCTATAATAATAACATCCTTATCCTGTATGGATTCATCCAAATCTTTCACAATCTTTACTCTTCCTGAGCTTACTTTCTCATTTCCATAACTAGATACTGACATAAAGTCCAAAGTAACAGGTACAGTAATCCTCTTTGCCAAATCACAACTAAAGAACACACTACCCTTTAGAATACATACCAAATGTACACTTTTGCCCTCATAATCATTACTGATCTGCTCTGCCAATTCATTTATTCTTACATTGACCTGCTCCTCAGATATCAACACCTTAATCTTTTCTGTCATCCCTCTTCTCCTTTGCATTTATTAATATCATCGATAGTATACGATTTGTATTATCAGTGATTTTATATCCTTCACTCATGCGATTTCCATATCCTATTATCCATAGAATATGACTTCCATCAGCAACTAGCAGCAATTTATCTCTTTCTTCCTTGGGGATTTTTAAATCGATAAAATAGTCCTTAATCTTTTTTCTTCCACCCTGATTATTTATTTGAAAATAATCCCCAGGTTTTCTTGCCCTTAGTTTTAAAGTATTTTCTATTTTATCATAATCAAACCACTTCATACAACTATTTTTCGGAAATAGTAGGTTTTTCTTATATTCAAAGACATCTGTTTCAATATATATTCCATATTGATCAATGTCAGTCCTTCCGGGAGCTATTATATTAGTTGGCAAGACAGGCTCATTATTAGGTAAAACCTGCTCATTGCTATTTGATCCAAGGTATAGCTTAATTCCATCGTATTTCCTTAAGGCAATCATTCCATAGGGAAGGTAAACCATTTTGCCTACCTGCTTATTACTAAGAGACAATACGTTCTCCACATGCTTAGCTTCTATATCCTTTAGGCTGCCGGCAAGGTCTCCCAGTATTCTTCTTATTATACCCTTCCTAATAACAATATTCTCACGCTCTAATTCATAGGTGAAATATTCATAGGACATATCGCCTTTACTAACTATGGCTTCATATCGTTCATTTATACGTTTTTCTACAAAATCAAATGTCTCCCGAAGGTGACCTGCTGCATTATTAATATGCTCTATTACATTTGTATTGATTTGGCTCTTCGCATATCCCAGCACATGATTCCTGATTTTATTCCTTGTATATATGTCACAAAAATTAGTCGAATCATTCTGATAAAGCAAATTACTTTCTTCTAAATATGCTTCGATCTCCTCACGGGCAATAGACAAAAGCGGACGAATAACTGTAATTCTTCCGACATCTGTATTCATTGTAATAATAGAATCCATCCCGGTCAACCCTTTAACTGCGCTTCCCCGAAACAAATTAAAGATAAATGTCTCCGCATTATCATTTTTATTATGTGCAACAGCAACCTTATTACATCTATATGCATTTGAAGCATCCGCAAATGATTCATAGCGAACCTTTCGTCCAGCTTCCTCCTCTGAAATACCTTCCTTACTAGCTATGGATATCACATCATAATAATATGCTCTATACTGAATTTTTAGGCCATCACACAATTTTCTCACAAATGCCTCGTCCCGATCTGCTTCCTCTTTCCTAATACCATGATGCACATGCACCACAAAAAAAACCACGTCAGTATCTTGGTACAGAGTAGATAGTATATGCAAAAGGCATACAGAATCTGCCCCACCGGAAACACCAACGAGGATCCTGTCTCCTTTTTCAATTAGAGTGTGGGAATTAATATAATCAGATGCTTTTTTTAACATGATTTCCTTGATTTCTTGTGTTTGCCTGTTTACAGTATCACTTGTATTCTAATCCTTTCTATTTGAAAATTCAATATTATTTTCCCACACCATTATTTTAACTGTTATTTTAACCAGATTCCGGCTGCAACTACAGTCATATCATCCATTGGAACATAATTTCTTTGAGATAATGTATGATCTAGTATTCGATTGGCGATTTCCTGCGGATTATTGCTTTTAATATCCATAATAATCTTCTCCATATACGCCTCCTTATCCTCTATATGTAGGCAATCTAGAACACCATCTGTAACCATGATTATTATATCCCCTTTATATAACTTCTTTCTTACAGAATCATAATCCACCGATTTAAACATCCCGATTGGAAGCGTAGTAGAGCTAATAGTCTCTACCCAGTTTTCCCGTTTTATAAATGTGGATGCAGCTCCTATCTTAACAAACTCACACATGCCGGTGCAAAGATTGATTGTTCCTATATCAATTGTTGAAAATGTCTGCTTATCTGCCTTTAATACAAGATTGGAATTAATTAGCCTAATAGCTGTCTCTGTCTTAAATCCCGCCTCTAATAGCTGCTCAAGTAATGCTAGGACCGCCTCACTTTCATCCGCCGCATCCTTACCCGTTCCCATACCGTCGGCTAATGCGATTACCTCCTCACCGGTATCAAGCTTCATAATAGAGAAATTATCGCCCGATATACTATCCTTCATGGCCCTTGCAACCCCTTTAAGCACCTTAAACTTTGTATCCTCCACAAATATAAATTCTTCGTTTTTCTTGGAAAATACAGATTTTGAAACCCCTGAAGTTACGAATTTCACTCCCAGAGCCTCCGATATCCATGAGGCAGCCTCCTTAGTAGTTATACAGCGATTTCTTCCTACAGCGGCATTTAGGACAATCTCCTTTCTTTTATCGGTTCTCTCTACAACCGTGATATTACGCACATCAATATGCTGTGCCCTTAATCTTCTTATGACCTTACCCTCCTCATTTTTCATAACTCTTGCTGCACCGTATATATCTCCAGTAAGTGAATGTATAGCCGAAGACACCTCCTTAAGCTGCCCAGCAATTACTTCCCTACTTTCAGCCAATCTATTACTCCATATACTATTTAACTTAGCAATCTCAAACCCTCTGTTTATTTCCAGAACAAGTTCATTAGAACAGGAGCAACACTCCAGAAAATACTCTGGGATGTCCTTATTCTCTACATACCCTTTCTTTTCTGCCACATCAAATAAATCACAAGTCGCTTGATAGGCCTCCTTAAAATGCATCTCCCAACAGGAGCTACAATTATTGCAATTTTTACAAAGCCTTTCAGATATGTCTTCAAATATCAAATCAATTTCTTTCTGCTTTATCTTAGCTTGTCTTTCTGTAATTGTTTCTAGAGTCTTAGATAGCTTTAAAAATGAATCAGAGAATGTTCTCATTCTTGTATTGGCCAGCTTCTTTAGATTGTCGGCTGACAATAGATTTTGCCCTACATCGTCTTTATCATGCTCTACTCTGTAAATAATACTTTTTGGTAATAACAAAAATAAAACAAGTGCAGAGCTTAGTGCTCCTATTTCTCTTGTGGATAGAGTCAGCTCCTCATAAAGCAGGCTGATAATAGAGATCGTCAATGAAAATATCGCAGCGGTAGGTATTCTTCCCAAGCTTCGAAATAAAGCTGGTACAATTCCCACCATGGTAAGCATGGCGATACCATTCAGAGGTGCCCCCCGAAGACTCAATGCAAAGCCTGCTACTGCTCCCGTAATAGCTCCCTGCCCAGCTCCATACTTATATGTAAAAAGCATTATAACAAAATATACCACTGTTTCTATAGGAGCTATAAAAGAGTTACTTAGATTTGGCATGCCATAGATTAGCACTGCCACCATTAGGCTTAGACTAATCATTTCCTCATTGGTCATTTTAGTTCCTTTAGGTTGCTTTGTTATAAAACATATTCCCATGCTAAATAGAATCCCTGATATATAAGCAATTATGGCTTCTAATACAGCCATCACTACAAATCCTGACTTCCATCCGTTTGCCGCTGCCTCCATCATCGCAAATACCCCCAAAAGAACCGCCGGTATATAAAAGTAAATCTTTTCGGGTAACTTTCTTTTCTTTAAAAATGGTGATTCCAATAATACAATCGCGCTAATCATGGTCAGAAGGTATTTCAATATCATCGTTGGTGACATAATTGATCCAATCCCTGCTAATATAGTTATAAAAAGCAAGCCAGGGCTGACCTTCTCCATATATGTGGCCGTAAAGAAACCGATGGCAATTGGATTAATGCCTAAGAAGGATGCCCTAGCGATAACAAATCCTATTATATAGATTAAGATTGTATTTTTCTTGATTGCTTTCATTTTGTTCCGCTCCTTTTTGTTTGCTATTGCTGGAATTTGTATGCCGCTCTATTATAGGCACTGGCAAATAAAATGTTTGTCAAAATTAATCACCACAATAGAAAAACTTTTTGACAAGAATTCCATCAAAACACTGATAGCATCGAATGTAGGAGCTTAATTCATTTTAAGATACTAAGAAAAAGCCCAAAATTAATAATTAAATTAATTTTGGGCATAAAAAATAGCGAAGGACGGATTTGAACCGCCGACACTGCGGGTATGAACC
>CAZDWP010000178.1:0-1292 GCA_964508985.1 uncultured Herbinix sp.
TCTAATGTATCATAGGGCTTACCTACAGGTGAAAAAAGCTCATCACCAGGTCTTAGGTTTCCTGCAAGTGCTACAGTTAGTGCATGGGTACCGCTGATTAGCTGAGGTCTTACCAATGCATCCTCAGCATGAAAAACATCGGCATATACTCTTTCAAGAGTATCTCTGCCGATATCATTATAACCATATCCGGTTGTTGCTGCAAAATGAATATCACTAACTCTGTTATCTTGCATTGCCTTTAGAACCTTAAGCTGATTTAATTCGGCAATCTGATCTATATGGCTAAATCTATCCTTTAGTTCATCTTCTATCCTCTTACCCAATTTGATAAGCTTTGTATCGATTCCCATTTCTATATAAAATGTATCCAAATTTTCACTAATCACAAAATTTCCTCCAATACAGTTATTTACATTTAATGTAATAATAAAATAATAATTTATAGTGGTTGACATAATAATATTACGTCTCCACAATACCCTTTTGCAAAAGATTTTTCACAAGATATTCAATAATATCAGAATCATCTTTAAATTCGTCCTTATTAACCCATTCTATATCCTTTTCTCTCTTAAACCAAGTAAGTTGTCTTTTGGCGTAATGCCTGGTTTCCTTTTTTAGTATTTCTATGGCTTCATTAAGTGTGCAAGCTCCTTCAAGGTAATCAATAATCTCCTTATAACCTAAGCCCTGCATGGATACCATATTCTTAGTATACCCCATGCTCATAAGCTGCTTTACCTCATCTATAAGCCCATTTTCTAACATGCCATCGACTCTTTGATTAATTGTACTATAAAGTGTTTCCCTATCTCTGTTTAAGACAAAATAAGAATAGTTATAGGGAGATTCCTTACTTCTTTGCTCTTCATTATGGGCAGATATAGGCTTCCCTGTCTGCTTTATATATTCTAAGGCGCGAATTATACGCTTAGTATTGTTTGGGTGAATTGCCTTAGCACTCTCAGGATCAACATTAATAAGTAATCCGTGAAGATAATCAGAGCCCTTGGTTTTAGCCATATGCTCAAGTTCTTTTCTATAGGAAGTGTCGGAAGGATTTTCATCAAAATCAATATCATACAATACCGATTGTATATAAAAACCTGTTCCCCCAACAAGTATTGGAATCTTATTTCTATGAAGTATGCTCTTGATGTAATTTTTGGCGTATTGTTGGAACTTGACAACACTAAACTCCTCATCGGGTTCAAACTCACTTATGAGGTAATGAGGAATAGCTCCCATCTCTTCAGGAGTGATTTTGGCTGTTCCGATATCCATAAATT
>CAZDWP010000178.1:1392-4815 GCA_964508985.1 uncultured Herbinix sp.
TCCTCCACTGAGAATGCATGATTAGCCTTTACGGCAGCCTTACATGCCATAGATGCAGTTTTCTCTAGTATTGATTCGGGATTAGGCTTTCTAGAGCTAACCTCCTGTGTTAACTCATCAATAAACTCCAAAAATAAGTCCTTATCAGAAAGGTTATATAGCTCTGCAGGGACAGCTCGAATAGAGAATTCATTACCTCCAAAATACTCGACCTCATATCCAATCCTTCGTAATATTTCTTCATTATCCTTAATCGCTTGTTGCTCTCTTAGGGATAGAGTAAGCACAATTGGTGGCATAAGCATCTGAGAGGAATGTTTATTATCTCTGGCAGCAGTTATAATTCTTTCGTAAAGTACCTTTTCATGGGCTGCATGCTGATCAATTATATAAAGCTCCTTTTGATATTCCACAAGCCAGTAGGTTGAAAATACTTGTCCTATGATTCTATGGTTAACAATTGCTTGCTCTGATATAAATGGTGTTGCCTCAGAAGCTATCTTATCTGGGAATAACTTCATTTGTTCCATAGCTGATAATGGACTATAACTGGTAGAATAGCTAGCGGTTTCCTTTATAAGATTTTCTTGAACCGGTGTCAGATTAATACTAGCTGTATTTTGACTACCTGCATCTTGACGATCTGTATTTTGACTTTCGGGATCTTTACGATTTATAATTGGCTTTTGTGCCATGGTTTCTAGTGCTTTAAGTTGAGACATTCGATTTTTCTCAAAGGGCTCGGGAAGCTTACTGCTATATTCTATCTTATTAGTAGCTTTTTTGTTCACCTTTGAAAGGCTAACCTTTGGAATTAATTCCTTACCTGATAATATATCTCTAATCAAATTATAGGTTATATCATAAATATCATCACCATTTGTCAGCTTAAGCTCAAGCTTTTGAGGATGAACATTCACATCTAGTAATGTAGGAGTAATTTCATAATATAGCGATGTAAATGGATACTTGTGCTGCATCATAAAGGGCTTATAAGCATCCTCCATAGCCTTAGTTATTATATTATTCTTAATATATCTTCCGTTGATAAAGTAATTCTCAAAGTTACGATTGCCCCTATTAATGGTAGGTTTTCCGATATAACCTTTTATTTTCACATCATCAGATGTATAATCCACGGACAATAATTCCTTGGAGATATCTCTGCCATATATATGATAAAGAATATCCTTTATATTATTATTACCTGAGGATTGTAGTTTTACCTGATTATTTACTATAAAACGAAATGATACCTCAGGATGGGAAACCATAAGTCTTTCCATTAAATCATTGACATAGCCGGCCTCTGTCTGAGCAGTCTTTAAGAACTTGCGTCTAGCTGGTGTGTTATAGAATAGGTTGCGTATAATAATAGTTGTGCCTGACGGACATCCTATTTCCTCTATTGATTTTTCTTCTCCACCTTCGATTATATATCTATAACCATTCAAAGAAGAAGTCTCTTTAGTAATAAGCTCTACCTGAGAGACTGCAGCTATACTTGATAAGGCCTCTCCTCTAAAGCCAAGACTCATTACATGAAACAAATCCTCAGCAGTCTTGATTTTACTTGTGGCATGGCGCATGAAAGCAAGAGGAATATCATCCTTAGCTAATCCTGCTCCATTATCGGTTATTCTTATCAGCCCTCGGCCACCCTCTTTTATCTCGGCTGTAATGGCAGTAGAACCTGCATCAAGAGCATTTTCTATAAGTTCCTTAACAACAGCGCTTGGTCTTTCCACTACTTCACCAGCTGCAATTTGATTTATTGTATTTTCATCTAAAAGACGGATTAATGACATAGCACCACCCTTTCCTGTCTTGTGCTGATTAATTTAAGCTAATCTGCTTAGAGGTCAGATTCTATCTTTGATCCTTTTTTGTATAGAATATAGCTTGTTAATGGCATCTATGGGAGTAAGCCTAGCTATATCCATATCTCTAATCTCAGTAATTATATCCTCGTTACCGGACATAGAAAATAATGAGAGCTGCTCTATGGGAAGAGTTTCTTGAATAAACTCTTCTTTTTTTGGTTCTACACTTGTAGAGATATCTCTCGCCTTAAGTGCAAGGTCATTTCCGCTAAGCTCATTTACAATTTCATTGGCTCGTCTTAGGACCGTGGCAGGTACACCGGCAAGCTTTGCAACTTGAATGCCGTAGCTTTTATCTGCACCGCCCTTTACAATCTTTCGAAGGAAGGTAATATCATCGCCCTGCTCCTTAACTGCGATGCAATAATTATTAACACCAGCAAGTTTTCCTTCAAGCTCAGTAAGCTCATGGTAGTGGGTTGCGAATAAGGTCTTAGCACCAAGTATGGAGCTGTTGCTTATATGCTCTATAACTGCCCAGGCAATTGAGAGTCCATCAAAAGTACTGGTTCCTCTTCCTATTTCATCGAGTATGAGCAGACTGTTCATTGAGGCATTTCTTAGTATATTAGCTACCTCAGTCATCTCCACCATGAAGGTGCTTTGGCCACCTGCAAGATCATCGGATGCACCTACCCTTGTAAATATCCTATCAACTATACCTATATCTGCACTGTCGGCAGGAACAAAGCTTCCTACCTGTGCCATAAGGACGATTAGGGCTGTCTGTCTCATGTAAGTGGATTTACCTGCCATATTTGGTCCAGTAATTATAGATACACGGTTTGAATCACTATCAAGAAAAGTGTCATTAGCTACAAACATATCATTGGATATGGTCTTTTCCACAACGGGATGCCTACCATTCTTAATGACTATTCTACCCTCAGTATTTATATCGGGACACACATAATTGTTTCTTTCTGCAACCAATGCCAAAGATGCATATACATCGATTTTTGCAATCGCCTTAGCAGTCCTTTGAATTCTTTTAACCTCGAGTCCAATATGATCTCTTATTTCACAGAACAAATCATATTCAAGGGAAAAAAGCTTATCCTCTGCCCCGAGAATAATATCCTCTAGCTCTTTGAGCTGATTTGTAGTATAACGCTCGGCATTAGCCAAGGTCTGCTTTCTTGTCCATTCTTCGGGTACAAGATCCTTATATGAATTGGTTACCTCAAGATAATATCCAAAGACACGGTTATATTTGATTCTAAGGTTTTTAATACCAGTGGCTTCCCGTTCCTTGGTCTCAAGGTCCATGAGCCAATCCTTACCCTCTGTTTTTGCACTTCTTAATCGGTCAACCTCATCGTTATAGCCATTTCTTATTATGCCACCCTCTTTTAGCGCTAGGGGCGGTTCATCCTCAATAGAGGAACTAATTAGCTCAAAAATATCTGAGAGGTCGTCTAATTCATTATATATATCTTTAATTAGATCACTATCTATATTTTTAATTAAGAACTTAATATGAGGAAGCATTTCCAATGAGGATTTAAAGGCAATTAAATCTCTGGGATTTGCACTTTTA
>CAZDWP010000179.1:0-4807 GCA_964508985.1 uncultured Herbinix sp.
TTGTGGTAAGCATTCGAAGCAGAATGCACGGAATAAATTTATATATTTAAGATAGATGCCTAAGGCATCTATCTTTTTTTGCACAATTATAGGTTTTGTCCGAAAAATTGTAACTATTATGAAAATCGAATAAGAAATTTGTCCTATTAAAGGTTAATTCGTAAAAATAAGCTTTGTATTAGCGCACTTTTAGTATATAATTGTATATGTGTATGAAAAATAAAAAGAATTGGAGAGATTCAGTTGAAGCCTAAGATTAACTTGAATGCAGTGAATCAATTTCCAAAAGGGACGATTATTTATAAAGAGGGTGAGCCCTTATCCAGTATAGCCCTTGTAATTAAGGGACGAGTTCAGATTCATCATGAGGGAGTAAGATATATGATGGGTCCGGGAACATTTTTAGCAGTAAGTGATGTATTACATGGAAAGTACCAAAGTACATATACCGCATCGGAAGACCTTGCTTTCTATGCGTTTGCCGTAGACCATAAAGATGATTTGGAAAACATTCTTTCCATTAATAAAGACTATAATGGATTTTTTATTATGTCCATGAACAAGGTAATTAGTGAGCTGGGTGAGCTATACAAGGATATATTAAAGCACGGTCTTGGCTTATATAATTTTTTAACAGACACCTTTAAGCTATATTTTGAGTCAGCCTCAAAGCTAGGGTATACAGCAAGGAAGCCAAAGTGGGTCGACGAGTTAACAGAATTCGATAGCTATATAGTAGCAGACTTAGAAAAGATTAATTACTATAAAGAGGGAGCACTCATACCCACCGATGTGGTAAAGGCATACTATTCCCATAGCAGTATTATTACTATATATCAACTTGAGGACCAGATAGAGCTGATAAATCAGCTTAATGAAATTTTACGGGATTATTCAGGAAAGCTTTTTGTAATGTCGGAATGTCTTATAAATGATTCTGACACTAGCCTTTTTGGTTTAATGGCTGCCTATGCAATTGAGGTTACCAATGCTGACGGTAATAACAAGGAGCTAATAGATCATATGGATAGTATCATCGTGGAAATTAACAAGACTGATGTCTTCTTTAAAAACAGATTAGGAAGAGAAATGAATATAAATCGCAAGCGGATGGAGGAGGCCTATCATCTGCTTATTACCGGTACTAAGGATAAGGACATGAGTGTACAAACATATTTAAAATATTCTATGGAGGACGCCCAAAATGTCATCGCAGAGCTTGGACAATCCTATAATCAGATTCTCGATTATTCAGGAATAGATCCAGACATAGCTGAGAAATCACAAGATGTCATGCTGGATTTTGTCAACCTAAAGGATAGGCTATCCATGGATGATCATGCTAGAAAAATCAGAAAACAACTTACAGATCAGCATTATGAAATATATAAAAAGGTATTCTTAAAGGCATACAATGATAAGAATGTTCCTAGAGTTATTGATATGTTCTTGAAATATGGATATGCAGATGAAAGACTTCTGGACAATGAGCAGCTTTTATCTCTTTATTTTTTAGAGGAAGAGGATGTTTCAGGTAGCATTTATGTACATAATATGAAAGAATGGTTGAAACTAATTTATGAAGGCAAGAAAGAGCCTTCAAAGAATGAATTTGACTTAGAATATAACGAGATGATTATATCTCTAAAGAACAAGGGGAAAATAACGGACAAACAAGCAAAAGAATATGCCACAGATATGGAAAGAAAGCTTGATTATGAGATAAACAACATGTTCCGCTATAACAACAGGACTACAAATGGCCAAATCAGCACATTTGCACCTGTGTTGCACAAGGATATGATGTATGGTCAACCTGATAAATCCTATATCAAGCCAAGCGTTATGATAGAAGCTATCAACAAGCTTATGGAGATTGATTATTCAGTATTTGACCGTGAAACGCTATATGTTAATAAAGCTAAGAAGATAGAGAAGGAATATATAGTAGAAAGAATATTTCCCGATATAGTATTAATGCCTACCATAGGCATCAATGGTGTTATGTGGCAGGAAATTACCGGTAAGAAAAGAAACAGTCCAGGGCGGTTTCTATTCCCGATCTTTTGTGAAACCAATTTATTGCTAAACCTAATCAAGGTTTGCGGGAGATTTCGTTGGGAGATGTGCAGAACAATAGAGGGTACCGCATGGAATGATATAAAGGTTAAATCCTTAACCTCAGAATATTCCGATTATCTTCAGTTTTATAGAAAGAACAGGGAGCTATCTGAGGAAAGAAAGGATAAGCTTAAGCTTCAGATACAAAAGGGTAGAAATAACAGCAGAGAGATATTTGTTATTGACTATGAGGCTTGGGTTAATTACGAATCCAAAGGAGCCATAAAATTAAATAAACCTGTGAGAGAAATTATGGGCACCTATTGCCCCTTCACCAAGAAATTAAGAGATAAATTAACAATACAACCAATTTTTGAGGAGGCATATGCCAGATATAACAGAACAAAGCTAAAGAAAACAAGAGAGATTGAAGGAAGGCATCGCTTGTTACAAAAGGAAAATATTGAACTGACAAAAGAACTGGTGGATACGCTGATATATTATAAAGAAAGCTGATTATAGTACGTAGGTAAGGAGATAAAGAGATGGGAAGCTATGATATTATCGTAAAGACGGAGGAGATTAGAAGAAGAGTTCAAGAGGGAGATTTTGACTCTGCTCAGAAAATAATGGACAGCATGGTACTAAAAAAGGTAAAAAATATAGCAGACCTTAGTCTTTTCGCAGATACATATATTCAAAAAGAAAGATATGATGAAGCCATGGAACTTCTTAACAGAGTATACAAGAAGTCAAAAACAAGAAGAACATTATATCAGATGGTACAGACGTCGATAGGCATGAAGAACATAGAGGAGGCGGAACTTTATCTAAGTCAGTATGAAGAGGCTGCTCCCAACGATTTTAGTATATTTATATTTCGATATAAAATTGATAAAGCCAAGAGAGAACCCTATATCATTCTAATAGATTCCTTAAAGAAATTAAAGAAATATACATATATGGAGAAATGGGCTTATGAACTGGCAAAGCTTTATTATAAAGCCGGAATGGAAAAGGAATGTATTCAGGAATGCTCAGATCTAATACTGTGGTTTGGGGAAGGAAGCTATGTTGAGAAAGCAAAAATTCTTAAGGCCTATTATTCTGGCGAGGTAAACAAGGATGAAATTATAGAAAACCTTAAGAACAGAAGTTTTAACACGGGCAAAATTCCCGAAATAGAAGCAAACCTCGAGAATGAAATAGCCCCTAAAGACGAACAAGAGGTTCAGGCTGATGAAGAGGTCGACCATAATTATGCCTATGAGAGCGAAATTGATGCCTTTGATGAAACAGTCAATATTCAGCTGCACGATGAGTCCGAAGATTATGTCTTAGATGAACTTGCCATAAGCGTTGGAAAAGAAGTAGACATGTTTATGACAACGGAGGAAGAAAATAACAATGAGGACCTAGAAAGGCTAGGAAAGCTATCTAAGATTCTAGACATAGATATAAATCAGATATTTGGGAATTTTCTTCACGTAAAATCTATTCAAAAGCAGCTTGTTAAGAGTCTTGAATTAATTATGAACAAGCATACAAAAAGTGTTCAAATGATTATAACAGGACCTCCTATGTCTGGTAAAACCACTTTAGCTAAGGATATTGCTATATTCTTAAACAGAACAGGCAAGATAAAGACGTCTAAAATAGCTAAGATTTCAGCGGTTAAATTAAATGAAATAGATATAACAAATATGAAGGATGAATTACGAAACACATGTCTCGTTATTGAAAACGCTAGTGAATTAAGAAAACCTACTATTGAGAAGCTGCTAGAGCTTATCAAATATTTTCATGGGGATATTGCAGTTATATTTGAAGAAAATAAGAAAAACATGAACAGATTATTTAGAGAATGCCCAAAGCTTATGGAGTTATTTAAGAACAGAATACACCTACCTGTCTATACAGAACAAGAATTAATGGGATTTGCATATTCGTATATAACGCTTAGAGAATACAAAATACAGCCTTTAGCCCATGATGTACTAAGGGAAGGAGTAAGTGAAATTTTTGCTAATACGGAAAAAGAAAAGAGACTTGAAAGCATATCGAAATACGTACAAAGTGCTATGACTTCTGCAGACCTCCGGACTGGAAAACAATTACCTAAGCTTGCCGCAGAAGGTAGACTGGCAGATGTAGATATACTGTCATTACTGCCAGAGGATTTTACTAATGAAATCACACTTTAAATTGTATTACTATATCATCCTGTAGCTTCTGTCCTCTTTTTGATTGAACCATACGGGATACATGTAAAAGATAAGATTCGTTTTTGTTATATGGTTCCAAGGGCTCTATTTCTATATAGTTATTTACAGAATCATAACGAATGTTTGTTAATAAAGGTGTATTATTTAAGTTGGTTACATTCAAGTTCTTGTTGTTTACCGTTGAAGGCTTAAGAGGGGCAGTAAATTTAATGCGCCAAACAAAGTGACCTGTTTTAAATTTCAGATCCTGCTTCACACGATTGTTAACACTACCGGTTACGGATTCAATTGTTATGTATTTTGGTGCCACGCGATCATCTCCTTAAAATATCAAGTAAAAAGAATGCAAATTTGACAAATCGATAAAATTATGTATAATCTCAAGTGATTAATATTATAGTTCATGAATATTATACCATGAATTGTAGACTTCTTCAATAAATATAAGACAAAATGATTAAAAATGGTTATTATCGATACTTTTCCTTTCTTTTTCAGAAGATTATATGCATATTAAAAAG
>CAZDWP010000180.1:0-4787 GCA_964508985.1 uncultured Herbinix sp.
GGACGCGGTGGCGACGATACAGTATTTGCATTAGTAGACGGAGTTCTTCGTTTCGAAAGAAAAGGCAGGGATAAGAAACAAGCTAGTATTTATCCTGTAGAAAGCAAATAAAAATGACACATGTGATTAAACCCCAAATTCCTAGGAATTAAGAATTTGGGGTTATTTTATGCATTTTTATTGTTTTTGCATTAAAATATGATTATAATGAGCATGATAGTATATGGTAATAATAGAAATGTTATGGAGGAAATTATGTTTGCAGATAGAGCAGAAATATATATAAGGTCCGGTAAAGGCGGAGACGGTCATGTGAGCTTTCGTAGAGAAAAGTATGTACCGGCTGGTGGCCCTGACGGAGGCGATGGCGGCAGAGGCGGAGATCTGATTTTCGAGGTAGATGAGGGTCTTAACACTCTTACTGATTTTCGTTATATTAGGAAATATTCTGCCGAAAATGGCGAAGACGGCGGTAAAAAACAATGCTCAGGTAAGGACGGCAAGGACCTTATTCTTAAAGTTCCTCCTGGCACAGTTATTAAAGAGAAAGAATCGGGTAAGGTTGTAGCCGATATGTCCGGAGATAACCGCAGGATATTAATTTTAAAGGGCGGACGAGGCGGTAAGGGTAATCAGCATTATGCAACTTCTACAATGCAAGCACCAAAATACGCTCAACCTGGACAGGCTTTTATGGAAATGAATGTTCGTCTGGAGCTTAAGGTTATAGCGGATGTAGGTCTTGTTGGATTTCCCAATGTAGGTAAATCTACATTGTTATCAAGAGTAACCAATGCCAAACCTAAGATCGGTAATTATCATTTTACTACGACAAGTCCTAATCTTGGAGTTGTTGATTTAGAAGATGGAGACGGCTTTGTTATAGCGGATATTCCTGGATTAATTGAGGGCGCTTCCGAGGGACTGGGTCTTGGTCATCAATTTCTAAGACATATAGAGAGAACTAAGGTTATTATTCATTTGGTTGATGCTGCATCCACTGAGGGCAGGGATCCTATAGAGGATATCCGAATGATTAATGCTGAGCTTAGCTCATACAATTCCGAGCTTGCCAAGCTACCTCAGGTAATAGCAGCAAATAAACTGGATGTCCTATATGGTGAGGAAGAGGAAGAGGCAGTTAAGAAGCTTAAGGATACATTTGAACCCGAAGGATTTAAGGTGTTCCCGATATCAGCTGTAAGCGGTAAAGGAGTCAAGGAGCTTTTGTATCATGTAAAAGGAATTCTTGATCAAATGGATAGGACACCGGTTGTATTTGAGAGAGAATTCTTCCCTGAAAATATAAAGATATCCGATGAGCCATTTGAAGTATGGAAGGAAGAAGAGCATCTCTATGTAGTTGAGGGTCCCAGAATTGAACGTATGCTTGGATACACGAATCTGGAATCTGAAAAGGGATTCGTATTTTTCCAGAATTTTATGAGAGAAAATGGAATACTGGAGCAACTAGAGGAATTGGGGATTCACGAAGGTGATACTGTAAGGATGTATGGACTCCAATTTGATTACTATAAATAGAAGGGAGAATTTCTCCCATGAAAGTTTGTTGTAACAATATATATTATGAAGGGAGAGTTGTGATGACAACAAAACAAAGAGCATATTTGAAAAGCTTAGCCATGACCTTGGAGCCGATATATCAAATTGGAAAATCAGCGCTGACTCCAGAGATTACTGAAGGAGTTGCAGAGGCTTTAGAGGCTAGAGAATTAATAAAGATAAATGTTTTAAAGAATTGTATGGAAGATACTAAAGATATAGGATACACTCTTGCCGAAAGGACACGTTCCGAGGTGGTCCAGGTTATTGGCAGGAAAATTGTATTGTATAAGGAATCTAAGGATAAGAAGAAAATTGTTCTGCCTGTGGAGAAATCAAAGAAAGCATAGGAGGTATTAAGCAAATGAAAAAGGTCGGTATAATGGGAGGAACCTTTAATCCCATCCATAACGGTCATTTATTTCTGGCTGAGCATGCATACGAGCAGGCTGGGCTTGATTATATTTTGTTTATGCCCACAATGAATCCGCCTCATAAGACAGATATGTCTATATTATCTGCTGAACATAGAATTAATATGGTTCGAGAGGCCATAAAGAATAATCCACATTTTATCATATCTGATTTGGAGCTTAATCGGCCTGGAATTACCTATACATCAGATACTCTGATAGCTATAAAGGAAGATAATCCAGATACTGAATATTATTTTATAGTGGGTGGAGATTCTTTAATGATGATGGAACATTGGATGGAACCTCAGACGGTATTTAACCTTAGTACGATTATTGCTGGTGGTAGAGAGCAATGCTCGCAGAATCAATTAGAAGAGCAGGTTAAGAATCTTGAGAATATTTATAATGGAAAGATAATTCTCTTAGATATGCCATTAATGGAGATATCTTCTGAGATAACAAGAGATAGAGTGGCTAATGGAAAATCAATAAGATATTATGTTCCGGATAAGGTTGTCTCATATATCAAGGAACATGATTTGTATATGTAAGACACGGCAATGACTGAAACCGTACCGGGTACTGTACCTGGTACCATATCAGTACCGTACCGGGTACCACAAGAAGGGTAGTCCTATGGAATTAGAACAGCTAAGAAAGAGCATGAAGGATATTTTATCTGACAGCCGATATCGTCACTCAGTAGGAGTTGAAGATGTTTGCTGTGATCTTGCTCTGATTCATGGTGATGATGTCTTTAAGGCTAGTATTACCGGAATACTTCATGATTGTGCAAAGTATTTAACAGGTGAGGAGCTAATCGCTGAGTGTGAAAGATATCGTATAAAAATATCTGAAATAGAGAGAAAACTCCCGGATATGCTTCTTCATGCCAAGGTAGGAGAGGTATATGCTAAAGAAAGATATGGAATTATTGATGAATACATTCTAAAAGCTATAGAATACCATACAACCGGTAGACCTGCCATGTCAAAGCTTGAAAAAATTGTATATGTAGCTGATTATATAGAACCTAACAGAAAGCTAATTCCAAATTTAAATTATATTAGAGAAACTGCTTATCAAGATCTAGATGAAGCAATAAAAATAATAACGAAGCAGATTTTAGAGTACTTATCTAATAAAGATAATTTGATAGATCCCTTAACTAAGGAGACATATAATTATTATGTAAACATATAAAATGTTTTATTGTTTATTTTCATAATGATTAGAGAACTGAACTAAATATTTATTTAAAATTTAAATCGGAGGTATATATGGAAAATTCTAAGAAAATGGTAAAACTAACTTTTGAAGCTCTTGAGGACAAGAAGGGTGAGGATATCCAGGTAATTGAGATTAAGGATATTTCTGTGATTGCAGATTATTTTATTATTGCTAATGGATCAAACTCTCAACAGGTAGATGCGCTGGTTGATTCAGTTAAGGATAAACTAGGGAAAAACGGCTATGAGCCTTTGCGTGTAGAAGGTGTAAGAAGTGCAAGCTGGATACTAATGGATTATGGCGATGTCATTGTCCATGTATTTTCTAAGGAAGACAGATTGTTCTATAATCTTGAGAGAATTTGGAGAGATGGAAAAACAATCACTAAAGAGCAGCTTGAAATATGATTTTGTCTGTAAACCAAGAGTAAAACTATATAAAACGACATGGGGACTGATATGATTGCCCCATGTCGTTTTATAGTTTAGTAAGAGAGGAGAAACGTCCCCGTGTCATTTCCTATTAAAACATTCTAAATAAGCCTATAACAATTCCTAATATCTGCAGATCCTCAACAATAATCGGCTCCATGGCATCGTTTTCAGGTTGCAGACGAATATAACCACTTTCTTTATAAAATGTCTTAACGGTAACCTCGTCATCAATAAGTGCTACCACATAATCACCATTCTTAGCATGGGATTGCTTCTGAATAAGTACCTTATCTCGGTCGAATATACCTGCATTTATCATGCTTTCTCCTTTAACTCTTAGCATAAATGTCTCGCTATTGGGCATGAATTCAGACGGAATAGGAAAGTAGCTGTCTACATTCTCAACGGCAAGAATTGGTTGTCCTGCAGTAATGGTTCCGACAATCGGAACATTTACAAGCTCTCGTCTGGTTAGGTTGAATTCGTCATCAATAATCTCTATAGCTCTAGGCTTTGAAGGGTCTCTGCGAATATATCCGTTCTTTTCAAGAGTCTCTAAATGAGAATGAACAGATGAGGTTGATTTCAATTTCACGGCCTCACAAATTTCTCGAACTGACGGCGGATATCCCTTGTTAATGATCTTAGTTTTAATAAATTCTAGTATTTCTTTTTGCTTTGTACTTATCCTTCCATATCCCATTAATATATGCCTCCTCACATAAAACACACCATAGGTTACATTTATTTATATCGTTCAAACTACGTTTATTTCATAAAAAGTGCTTTTTGTCCTGATGTAATTCACTTATTGTGGACATTGTACCAAATCGCTGCCGCGATGGCTAGCCTAGGTACATGTTATCCGCAACTTTTTCTCTAATTTCAAGATTTTTCTCTTTATTTATAAAAAATAGTAGCAGGTTTTCAATATATGATTTATTGTTAAGTTACCACACAAAACCATAAACATATACGAAAGCCCACTACTATGCTTATTTTATCATGTAATCTCAAACTCAACAATTATATATTTCATTTTTTTCTGATTCGTGCACCTCCAAGGAAGTGTTTTATATTTATTTACTGATAAACACTACACTTAGGAGGATATTTCTATGCAAAAATATTTAGATACTTATAA
>CAZDWP010000181.1:0-2108 GCA_964508985.1 uncultured Herbinix sp.
TCGCTGTCGTTTGCTTCTGCGTGAATAGTGTATGTAATACCATCTAGTTCTCTAAGCACCGACTTTGCAATGTTCTTTCCGCTCCAATACGATGTATACATGAATATCTTTCCTTTGTATCGATGCTCTCTCATATAATTAATAAAACCTAATGTTTCAGTTGGATTAAGAAGTGGCTCTCCACCTGTTATTACGATTTCTTTATATTCAAATAAACTTTTTGGACTGTTAATGATTGAATAACCTTTTCTTTTATCATTGCAGCACCCTGGGCACTTTCTATTGCAATTAAAGGTGACTATTACTCTTGCTGTTCTGTTGCTTTTGTCCTTCACTTTCACTATCCTCCTTTGGCGGGTCTATTAATCCAAACACCATTAATGCCATGTTCGCACCTCTGACTTGGTGCATATATAAATTCATTTTAACCGGGTACTTATAAAGAGGCACTGGGTTTTCATTCATTCTTTCTTTATCGATGGCTCTGACTAGAGCGTTCAACCTCTGTCGCTCTGCTTCAATGTTTTCCGGAAGCCTTACTATGCCTGCTAGTCGGTTTAATAGTTCATGATCTGCGGGTCCAGATAGCGTCTGGCTCGATCTGTTCCATTTCATCTTTGACCATGACTTTATAATTGTAAACTGGACACTACTCGCATCTTTGATTAATACTTGACCGTCCTTCATTGCCATTTTCAAGCTGTTTCCTCCATTTCTCTTACTAATGCCTGTAATTCGTTGTAGGCTTGATTATATCTCTCCTGGGTGATTGCATTGGTCATTCTAAGACCACTTAGGAACCCTGCCCACATACCGATTGCGACTGCTCTATCATGCTCCGATGAAGTATTTAACACTAATTCCTTTTGTTTAAGGATCATCGCCTTCAACTGTCTTTCTTGAGTCTTCATACTGCCACCTCTCTCTTTCTCTTGCATGATTCAGCCACTATCTTATAAGCTGCTTTGGTTGCTTCGTTTACTGGCACTATCATTCCTTTTACTGATTCTCTTATACTTCCATCCTTCATTACATGAACCACCTTAGCCACATCTCTTTCCTCCTAATAACTTACTTTTCTTTAGAAATGCCTTGACTCTTTGAAGCTTTTATAAATGCTCTCTAGGCTTCTTGGGTCTGGCAGGAACAGTTTCTCCAAGGGGTTCTTGAAAATCCTGTCCATTCATGCTCCCTGAGTATTCTTTGGGGTAGCTGTACTGGTTGCCTGTCGTGCGAGTTTTTTCATTGCTCGCTACCGGGCTTAAATCGCACCCACATGTCCATGCTCCGGTAATCTCTCTCATGTGTTATTTGCCTCCGAGCCGCTCTTGTTTTACTTGGGTCTACGCTCCCTGCCCCAATTTCGACAGCCATCCTGCAGGCTCATTCCTGCTGCCGAGTAGACTTTATGCGTCGGCTCTACCACACCCTCTGTTTTTTAAGTGGTGTCTGCTTCCACGTTATTATGTATTCAGTTTTTTGTATGTAAGAGCCTATTGCTAGGCTCTTTTGGCTTCACTCTGGCTGTCTAGTTTCTTTTGTAGGTTCATTCCTGTGATAACTGCTAGAGCCGCTTGTTGCTCTTCTTTGCTCCAGTTCTGCATCATCATAATAAAAGTGATGCTGTCATTTTCTTTTTCTAGTCTATTAACTTCCTGCATCATGAAATTGCCTCCTTTCTAATGACTATGTGTCTCCGTGATTGACCTTCTATCCAAACTGGGACGGTGTAGCTTAGTTTCTCTCCATCCATGCATGTCCTTAAATAACCATGTTTGTTTAGTAGCCTTTTAGCGCAGGATGGTTTTAAGTTTTTCTGCTTACATATCTCATTGAATGTAGTTGGTTTGATTAAAACCTCTGTGTCCTGCTCTGGTGCATCTCTCACCAGGTCTGCTGCGAACTCTTTGATGTCTATTAAGTAGGATTGTTCTTTTAGTAGCTTCCATTCTTCCAGTTCATCCATTCCGTTTATGGTTAGGTCTGCTTTTTCTAAAACTGAAAGGATCATTGGAAGCCTTTCTTCTGGTGCTTGGCATATAATCTTTGATATTCGGATAGCTTGTTCGATGTCGATTTTGATTTCTGGATTGATTGGTATCACCTCC
>CAZDWP010000181.1:2208-4735 GCA_964508985.1 uncultured Herbinix sp.
AAAGAACAAAGAGATTCTGCAATGTCTTACTTTACAAAAGTGTTTGGAAAATTGACCAAAGAAAAGCCTGCCCCAGTTGACGAACTTGCGTTGACAGCCGAGCAGGCTTATGAAAAGACCTTATTAAGTGCACCGAAGAGGGGACATACTGCCTTGAGTACCACAGACGACATAGGGAATATAGAAAAAGGAAGGATTGCCAAGTAGGGGAGATGTAATGAGAAAAATATTGTATATATCGATTTCTTTAATTTTTATTACTATTTCATCGGGGTGCTCTTCCAATAAGAGCATAGAGGAACCTAATGTTCCGACAGCGATTGTTTCTAATAACGATTTATCGCTGCAAGAAATAACACCTGCCGAATATGGGAAAACAGATATAAAAGATATCATAGATATGGACGTTCCTAATAGCAATAACTTATATGTTTCTTTTATTGATGCGCTTGATCAGTCCCAAATAAGTGAAATAGATGGTATCTCTAATGTAGAGTGGTCAGATGAAGATATCTATTACGATGCTACTATTTATTTTACTTCAAATGGCATATCCCTTGAAGCATCTTGTATGATGATTTATTTTCCTTCGGAAAAGGATTGGACCATTGCATATATAAAAAATAGCGATAAAAAAGAATATTACTATGCCATGGATGGGTTAGAAGTGGATATCGTTGATTTTAAAGATAAATAAAAAACCGCCCCAGACTGCAATCTGAAACGGTTTACTGATAACTATTTACCCGAGGGTTTATAATTATCTCCTTCGATAAGAGATATTATATCACAACCCTCAATATTTGAATAGGGTTATTTTTTATGCCCTTTTAAAGGAGTGATTGTTGTGTGTGCGCTACAGGCAAGTTCTTCCATGGTCGCTATATATGTTCGTGTTTCCACCACGGAGCAAGCCGAGGAGGGATATTCTATTGAAGAGCAGGAAGTCAAACTTCGTACTTATTGCTCCGCAATGGGATATAATGTTCATAAGGTGTATAAGGATCCTGGTTGTTCCGGTTCTTCTCTTGAGCGTCCTGGTGTACAGGAACTGATTGGCGACATCGTTACTGGTGCCATAGATTTGGTTCTTGTATGGAAATTAGACCGAATATCAAGGTCGCAAAAAGATATGATGACTCTCCTAGAGGACGTATTCATTGCCAATGGTTGCAATTTTGTTTCATTAATAGAATCCTTTGATACCTCTACTTCTTTTGGAAGAGCCATTGTTGGTATTCTCGCTGCATTCGCTCAACTCGAAAGGGAGAATATAAAAGAGCGTACTGCGATGGGTCGTCATGCGAGAGCGAAAAAAGGTTATACCATTGGATCAAGAGAACCTCTTGGTTATAAATTTGCTCATGGTCGTAGTAGCGAACTTGTTATTGATCAGTATACTGAAACCATGATTAAAGAAGTGTTCGACCTCTTCCTTGATGGACTCAGTATTAAAGCTATCTCTGACCACATGACCAAAAAATACGGTGCTAAAAATCAGTATACCTGGGACAACAACACTGCTGTTCGCAGGCTCTTATCTAATCCATTGTACGCAGGTAAGGTTCGCCATTGTGACGAGGTGTTTGATGGTAATCATAAACCCATTGTTTCAGAAGAGGACTTCAATACTGTGGCTGCTGCTCTGGAGCGTAATAAGCAACTTGATAAACGAGATTATGCATTCAAGGCGGGAAATTACACAGCCGACAACTTGCTTACCGGTCTTCTCTTTTGTGGCGACTGTAAGGCGAGGATGTATGCTAGAAAAGTCTCTAAAATCACCAAGAAATATATTTGTCACTCTGTTGCCAGAACCAGTAAAGCTATGATTAAGTCTGATAATTGTACCAATCGTCTCCACCCATATACCGTGGATCAGTTGGACGACATTGTTATCGATGAGATTCGTCATCTCGCTCTGGATAAGTCTTATTTTAAATCTCTTGTTTCAAAGCCTGTAATACGTGATAATCCTTTTGCTGTGTACGAAGATAGATTAAAGGAACTCAATGCTCAAAAAGAAAAACTACTTGATCTTTATCAAAACGGAATCGTAACCATGGTTGAAATATCAAGTCGTCTTTCTTCTCTTAAGGAAGAGAGTTCACATCTGTCCTCTATAATAAACGGTCAAAAAAAGGCATCCTGTTCGGTTTCTCCAGAGGTAGCTTGGGAGAATATTGTTTCATTCGATGCAGCTATAAGCAAGGGTTCCTCTAAAGATGTACACGGAATTATTCATACTCTCATAGATAAAATTGTTGTATTAAACGAGGATGTCACTATCTACTGGTCATTCTGTTAGTTCTAATTCCACTACGGTTTCGACGTGGACGGTGTTAGGGAACATGTCAACTGCGCATACCCTGTTTACCTTGTATCCGTTTTCCTGCAGTAAAACTAAGTCACGGGCGAGTGAAGTCGGCTTGCATGAAACATAAACTATTTTCTTCGCCCTAATTGACGCACTAATCTTGGGTAGGGCCTTAGGATGAATGCCGTCCCTGGGGGGATCCAGAATAAT
>CAZDWP010000182.1:0-4726 GCA_964508985.1 uncultured Herbinix sp.
GTAACCTCAGGATGATTCCATATCCACTTAAGAGCCCATTCTACAGGAGTCGAATCTTCATCATAAGCATGAAATTCATGCAATACCGCCTTAGGGATACGGTCTGCTAATCTTCCACCCCTAAGCGGTTCCATTATGATAACCGGAATCCCCAAAGAATGGGCAAGCATCAAGCCCGATCTGCCTGCTTGGTTATTGATATCCATATAATTATATTGTATCTGGCAAAAATCCCATGGATATGCAGTAACTAGCTGCTCGAAATCGTTCCTAGAGCCATGAAAGGAAAATCCGATATTTCGAATAATACCTTGATTTTTTAATTCCTCCAGCCAATCAATAACCCCCATATCCTTCATTCTATTAAACCCGCTAATATCTGATAGCATATGAAGAAGATAGTAATCTATATAATTTGTCTGAAGTCTGCTAAGCTGTGTTGCAAATATCTTCTTAGCTCCTGAAAAATTACTAACCATAAATGGAGGAAGCTTTGTAGCTATCTTTACCCTCTCTCTTAGTCCATCGGATAAAGCTTTTCCAAGAATTGACTCGCTTTTTCCTCCATTATAAAAGTAAGCAGTATCAAAGTAGTTAATGCCCTTATCTATACATTTTCTTATTAATTCTATAGATGCTTCCTCATCAACATTTCCATTCTTGGTCGGAAATCGCATACAACCAAATCCTAATATCGAAAGCTCATCTCCATTAATACTATTTGTTCTGGTTAGCATGGTAACCTCCAATGAATTCACAAAGCTTATCAACACTTTCTACAGAAGTAGCCCAGGATGTGACCAATCTTATTACACTATAATTATCATCAATCTCATGGTCTATCATAAAGCGAAATTCCTTAGAAAGCTCCTTTAGGAGTGTATTTGGCATTATGGGAAAGAGTTGATTAGTTCCGGGTGTTGCATAAAAATAATACCCGTAATTTTTTAAGGTTTCAGCTATTCTTTTCGCCATTTCATTAGCATGCTTTGCCAACGAAAAATAAAGATTGTCACCAAACAATTCCTCAAATTGAACACCAATAACAAAGCCTTTTGCCATCATCGCTCCCCTCTGCTTGATAAGATATCGAAAATCCTTCTTTAAATCGTCTCTAGTGATAACTAGAATTTCACCCAGAAGGGCTCCATTCTTTGTTCCACCTATGGTAAATACATCCGTTAGGAATGTCAGGTCTGAAACTTTAACATCATTACTATCACAGGTAAGTGCCGATCCTAGTCTTGCACCATCAAGAAATAATATCAAATCATGCTTATTGCATAATTCACGAATATCAGTAAGCTCCGCCTTGCTATATATTGTTCCTAGCTCAGTGGTATCAGACAGATATACCATCCCCGGCTTTACCATATGCTCATCCGAGTGATACCTTACTACTTTTTCAATGGAATCAGGAGTAAGCTTACCATCCTTATGGGGCATAATTACAACCTTATGACCTGTTGCCTCTATAGCACCTGTCTCATGAACATTTATATGTCCACTATCAGCAGCAATTACACATTCATGTGGTCTTAAAAATGATGAAACCACCAGTAGATTTGCTTGGGTTCCTCCTGGAACAAAGTGAATATCCGCATCATCCTTAAGAATATGTCTCTTAATAGCCTCCTTAGCTCTTCTACAATGGACATCCTCTCCATAGCCAGTATTTTGTTCGTTATTTAATTTATACAATGCATCAAGTATTCTAGGATGTGCTCCCTCACTATAATCATTCAAAAAGCAGTACATATAACTACCTCCGAGTATTTCTTTATTTAAAATATCATATATCAAATCCATAATTTATTAATTTGTACTTCATACACCTGTTTTCTTATTAGGATTTTTCCCTTATGGAAGATAATCCGAACAGGCTTCCAAGGAATCCAAGTACCAGGCTTAATAGGGGAATCCACAGAGTCATTTTATTAATTAGTTCTTCCTTAGGCGGTAAGGGTAGAAAGGGGATTGTACTACCAATACTCTCATATGCACCATTAATAAGTAGGGCCATCGAAATGGCTGCGATGATACCTCCTAATAATGTTAAGAGTATACCTGTCAGAACATAAGGAAATCCTATAAATGCTCCAGGGGAACCAAGAAGCCTTAAGGTATTAATTTGATCCTTATTGTTATATATACCTTGACGAATCATATGTGAAAGAATAATAAGTGTGGTTATGCCGACAGCCACTATCATAAGATATCCTAATACCTTAAGTGCATATGTAATATCCTGAATCTTCTCTAAGACGTCTCTATTGTCTCTGACATAATCGATACCATTAGTCTTCTTCACATTATCTATTACAAAATCCATGGAATCCACATTAATTCTTATTTCTATAAATGCCTCAAAGGGATTGTCATCAAAAAGCTCAAGTATCTTTGCTTCCTCTCCCAATACTTTTTCCATTCTGATCTTAGCTTCATCCTCATCCACAATCCTTGTACTTCGAACTCCATCCATATTTTCGATTTTAACAGCTAGATCTGCCTTTTGCTCAGATGTAAGCATCTCAGAAAAATACCCATTTACCTCCGCCTCTTCATTAAGCATTACTACCAGACGATTCCCAATGTTCGTTCCTGTAATAACTATTCCTAATAGAAGAAGAATTAACCCGGTGCCTATGACAGAGAAGATATTTGACAGTATATTGAGCCTAATTATCCTTCCCGATTCTTTAATAAAATAACCGATATTGAACAGAAAGCTTCTCATATTATTGATACCTCCGTTCTATGGTGATTCTACCTTTATTAACACTTATAAATGTAGCGTTTTGTTCATCCTTAATAAGATGCGTAGCATGAGTAGTTATAATAACTGTTGTATTCTCGTCTCTAAATGATTTTAATAATCCGAGAATATTTATAGCGTTGTCATAATCCAAATTACCCGTTGGCTCATCTGCTAATATAAGGGATGGCTTTCTTGCAACCGCTCTGGCAATGGCAACTCTTTGAGACTCTCCCCAGGAAAGATTTTCGACCTTGGATAATTTCTTGTGACCGAGTCCGACTTTTTCTAAGGCTTCATTTGCAGCAACCTTCATATTTCTTGGCTTTACACCAAGAAATCTCATTCCCATCATGACATTTTCCAAGGTTGTTCTACCTTCTATTAATTTAAACTCTTGAAATACAGGACCGATTCTTCTTCTGATCTTTCGAATATTTCCTGAGCTACTTTTATTTATCTGCCTATCAAGAACATTAAGCGTTCCGTTAGTTGGATATTCCATACCCATTATAAGCTTTAATAAGCTTGTCTTACCGGATCCGCTTGGACCGGTTATGTATACTATTTCTCCTGGCTTAATATCTAAATTAATATCAATTAACGCCTGAGTCTTGTCGGGATAAATTAATGATACGTTATTTAATATAATCATCTCATTCCTCCTTTTATTCAATCTAGAACAAGGATCCGATGTCAATGGTAAAGTTAACATAGTCATCTACCGTCTCAACATTCGAAAGCTCAATATCTATTGTCACCAATTCCCCTGCCACCTGTTCAAAATCTATTAATAAAGGACCATTTCTAAATAATTCATCAATAGACTCCTTTTCTAAGGACATTCCATAGAATGTTCCTGCTTCAGGGACAAACAGGAGGGAGCCAGTGCCTTTTAATTCAAAGTGCCCATCCATAACCAAATTATTATCGGGTATCTCAATCCTAACATTATCCTGTCTGAAGCTAAAAACCATCTTCGATAGATCGGAATTATCATTTATAATCCTGTTGAATGTATCCTCATGGATGGATCCCTTTAATGATAGGAAATTGAATTGTATATTCAGATCCTCCATAGTGAAATGACCCTCACTAATTATTCGAGCAAATTCATCTACAACCTGTGAGAACAATCCTTTCAAATTATCCCACATCAGCTTAACATTATCAAGATGCTGCTGATATAGCTCTTTTTCCTCTGATAAGGAATCCAAGTAATCCTCCTGCTCCTTTACAAGTCTCTTCCTTTCGGCTATGGGTTCCTTAAGCTCTTCTCTCTTAACCTCCAACAAGGCCATAATGTCGGTCAGGTTTTGCCTTTTCTCCTCTAAAATGCGCTTACTTTCTTCTATTGAAGCCAGGAGGTCCCCTGTGTTTCTGGATATATCCTTTATAAGGTTTAAGCTTTTAATAAATTCTGTCAGATTGTCGGCCTTTAATAGAATATCAAGATAGGATGCCGGACCACCACGCTGATAGCTTATTAATACCTGCTCTATAATTTTCAGGTTCAAATCATAGTCTTCCTGCTCATTGCTTATGGATTTATCAAGAATGTCTATTTCAATAATCAGCTCATTAATTTCCTTTGATATCCTTGCTTCTTCTCTCTCCATCTCTTCTATCTCCTGAGTAAGGATAAAGAGTCTTTCTAAGGTGTTTTGCTCCTCTTCGCTTATTCCTTGAAGCTGCTCGTTAGCTTCCTCTATGGGTTTAACTTCACCGGTCACCTTATAAGACTTAGTCAATATACTGCTACTAAGTACAAGAATTAATATAAAGACTTTATATGTTCTTTTTCCCATAAATTTGTCCTCCTTGGAACGAATCATCAACAGCATGGTTGTAGCTCCGAAGCTTGGCTTCATCGTGTAAATTATAACACAGTTTTATAATACAACAATATGATTATATACAATTCTCAAAAAGAAAGCGACCCCTCTGTAATTGCAGATTGATCGCTAGCTT
>CAZDWP010000183.1:0-4724 GCA_964508985.1 uncultured Herbinix sp.
AAAGCCAGATTGCTAACTATAATAATCCCGAACATCTTGAACTTGATGACTTTGGAGACGCACTATTGGTAGGAGATAACGGGGCTACCCAGTACTTTAGGGTGGATTGGTTCACACCTGACGGACTTGGTACCTGGGGAGATGGACGTACCTTCATACTGGGAACCGAGGGCTATATCGAGCTTCGTAAATATATAAACGTAGGTATGCATGACGGCACCTCCAACCATGTATTCCTTGCTAATGGACAGGTTGAAAAACATTTTGAGGTTACCGGAAAGGTTGGATTCCCCTACTTTGGACAGCTAATACTTGATTGTATAAACCGTACTGAGAATGCCATGACTCAGGAACATGCATTTAAAGCGGCTGAGTTAAGTGTTAAGGCTCAATTACAGGCCACAAATATATTTAATACTGAAAGGATGTAGATTATGTTAAATGTAGCGATAGTGGGAACCGGTAATATTGCCCCATCCCACGTAGATGGTTTATTAGAGCTTTCTGATAGATGTAAGATAGTTGCCCTCTGTGATATATATCCCGAAAAAGCAGAGGCAATGAAGGATAGATACAAACTGGATTGTGAGATATTCGATGAACATGAGAAGATGCTTGCCTCAGGATTAAAGATTGATATTGTCCATGTGTGCACACCTCCATATGTACATGCTGAGATAGCAATAAATTCCATGAATGCAGGAAAGAATGTAGTAGTAGAAAAGCCTATGGCAACATGTCTTTCTGAATGCGATGCTATGTTGGAGGCTGAGAAGAAGAACAATGTCCTTATGTCCTGTATCGCACAAAACCGTTTTAGAAATTCCATATATAAATTAAAGAAAACTGCAGATAGCAATCTGGCAGGAAAAATACGTTGTGCCCATGTGAACTCCTATTGGTGGCGTGGACATAGCTATTATGATTTATGGTGGCGTGGTCTATGGGAGAAGGAGGGCGGCGGCCCCACTCTAAATCACGCAGTACATCATATAGATATGGTTAACTGGATCCAAGGTGAACTTCCTGAAGAGGTAACAGCTATGCTTACTAATGTAATGCATGATAATTCCGAGGTCGAGGATCTATCCATAGCTATTCTTCGCTATAAGGATGCTAGCTTGGCGCAGGTTACTAGTTCAGTGGTACATCATGGGGAAGAGCAAGGCATTGAGCTACAATGTGCAGACGCCAAGATATCAGCTCCTTGGGATGTAAAGGCTGAATTATCAAGGCCTAACGGATTTCCCATAGAAGGTGGCAATAAAGAGCTGATTAATAAGTTGGAGGAGTTCTATAAGGCTATTCCAGACCTTTTACACGAAGGACATACCGGCCAGATAGAAGATGTACTTAATTCACTCGAAAATGGAACAAGACCTCTTATTACTGGTATAGATGGCAGAAAGACAATCGAGTTGATTACAGCTATATACAAAGCGGGCTGTATGAAGGAAATTGTCAAGCTTCCATTAACTAAAGATGATGAGTTCTATACATTTGACGGACTTATTAAGAATGCAGTAAAATTTTATGAGAAGGATACCTCTATAGAGAATCTTCCGACAGATGATATCACGGTTGGAAACTATAAATAAGAAGAAATATGAATCCGGTAGTGTAAACTACCGGATTGCATTATACCTAGAAGAAGGAGTCATACCATGAATATAGTACGAATCGGTATAATCGGAATAGGAAATATGGGTAGTGCGCATGCACAAAGTATATTTCAAGGAAAGGTTAATAACCTTGTGCTTACCGCAATATGTGATATAGACGAAAGTAGATTAGTGTGGGCTAAAGGGACATTTGGTGAAGAGGTATCTCTATATTCTGATTATCATTTATTAATAAAAAGTGGTCTTGTAGATGCCATACTGATAGTAACACCCCATAATCTTCATCCTATTATCGCTATGGAAGGCTTTAGGGCAAAGCTACATGTATTAATAGAAAAGCCCGCTGGTATAGATGCTATGAATGTCAGAAAGATGAATGAGGAAGCAGAGGCATCGGAAAAGATATTTGCTATTATGTATAACCAGAGGACAAATCCTTTGTATGCCCGTCTAAAAACAATGGTAGACGATGGTGAGTTGGGTGAAATGAAGCGCTTCATCTGGATTGTTAGTAATTGGTATAGAACTCAAGCCTACTATGATTCTGCAACTTGGAGAGCATCATGGAACGGAGAAGGCGGGGGAGTACTACTAAATCAATGCCCTCATAACCTAGATATCTGGCAATGGATTACAGGTATGCCAATAAAGATACGTTCTTTTTGTAAATACGGTCATTATCATAGCATAACCGTAGAGGATGATGTAACTATACTTGCCGAATATGTAGGTCAGGCAACCGCTGTATTTGTTACCTCTACAGGTGAATATCCAGGTACAAACAGACTTGAATATTCAGGGACTAAGGGAAAGGCAGTTATAGAGGATGGCAAATTAAAGATCTATAGGATTGATTCCGATGAGAGAGAGATTTGTATTAGTTCAAATGAAGGCTCTCCAAGTATAAATATTAATTATGAAGAATTTACTCAGCAGGAGCCTGAAACTGGACATATTGGAATACTTCAAAACTTTACAAATGCCATATTGCATGGTGAAGCATTATTATCACCTGGTACTGAAGGTATAAGAGGGTTAACGATAAGTAATGCAGCATATATGTCTGATTGGATGGATCGCTGGATTGACTTGCCAATGGATGAGCAGTTATATATACAGATGTTAAATAAAAAGCAATCAGAGGAAAGAGACAAAGTCATAAAAAATACAGAAACGGCTGAAAAACTTAATGGTGAATATAGTGAGCGCTGGAAGGTAAGATGGTAGAATTCGTATGTCGTTTTAACTGGTAATCAATAGCATAATGTCTAATAATAAACTTTATTGACATTTATTAGCATTTGACATATAATGATAAATATATTAATAATTTCAATAAATGTTGCCAATTATCTGACGCCATGATAAATTGATACTCAAACACTTGGAATGTACTTAAATAGTATACCCGTGGGGAGCGCATATGATGAATAATAAGGTACATAGGAAAAATAAAAGGCCTGATGAGAAAAGTATGCCCTATATCTTTGATGCTTACAAAATTTCTATAATTTATTTGATGTTTGGGGGGCTATGGATTCTATTATCTGATGAAATTCTAGGATTTGTATTACCAGACCTTGAAAAATACAAAAATCTTCAGACGTTGAAAGGTGTGCTTTTTGTACTTATTACCACATTATTGGTTTATGGTTTACTAAGACGCAGGCTAAAGCTATGGAATGTAGAATATAGGAATAGGGAAGAGGCCTTTCAAGTGCTGAAGCTTACCAATGAGGAATTAGTCAAGCTTGAGACTGAGCTTACTTATCAGAAGAAGCTGAATGAGAATATTATTATGGAAGCTCCTTCTATAATCATTACATGGGATGATAGCGGAAGGATTCTGTCAATCAATCCATTTGGTGAAAAGATCACCGGGTATACACAGGAAGAGCTGATTAATAGCTGCGGATGGGATTTGCTTGTTCCAAAAGACAGGTCCTACTTGGCCATGGATACATATAGTGAGATTAAGGCTATGGACGAAGCACTAATTTATGATGGAGCTATGCTTACTAAGGACGGAAGAAGTGTTGATATTATGTGGAGTAGCAAGACTCTTTTTCATCTGTCTGATAAGGAAGGCAAAATATATGTGTCAATCGGAACCGACATAGAGGAACGCAAGAGATACGAAGAGAAAATTAAACATATGGCCTACTATGATACACTTACCAATCTACCTAACAGACGTATGTTTGAACAAATGGTTAGCAAACATATAAGCGACGGGGATAGTAGTTTTGCTATTGTTTATATGGATATTGATAATTTTAAGAATATAAATGATTCCATTGGCCACCAAGCAGGCGATGTATTTTTAAAGTATTTTGCCAAAGCAATAATTGAATATGTTGAGAATAGTGCTTTTGTTGCCAGGCTAGGCGGAGATGAGTTTGCTATATTATATCAGTATGAGTCTAAAGAAGAGATCATGGAAAAGGTAGAAAGCCTACTGGAACATACCAATAGGATATGGTCCCACGATAATAGATTGTTTTATATATCAACAAGTGTTGGAATAGTTATATATCCTGATAATGGTGATAGCACATCTGAACTTCTTAAGAATGCCGACATAGCCATGTATGCTTCGAAAAGAGAAGGAAGAAATCGGATATTATTTTACATGGACAACTTAATGGAAGAGAACGCCAAGTATGGTGATATGGCTAATAATCTACAACAAGGCATGGATCAACAGCAGTTTTACCTTGTATATCAACCTCAATATCAGCTGTGTAGCAAAGAGCTTATAGGTATGGAAGCTTTGCTTCGCTGGGAGCATCCCTCTGAAGGATTTATATCTCCTGATGAGTTTATTCCTATTGCAGAGAGGACCGGCCAGATATACCGATTAGAAAGATGGATTATAAGAAAGGCTTTGGAACAGAGAATAATATGGGAGCAGCAGGGCTTTTCAGATATTCAGATGTCAATTAATCTGTCAACTAAAACCCTTACCAGCGCCATTAATTTTGCTGAATGGGAACAAATACTATCTGAATATGATGTAGATTATTCAAAAATAATAATTGAGGTTACTGAGACAGCCGACATCCTAGATGTAGAACATGTTATCGAGCGTCTAAATATACT
>CAZDWP010000184.1:0-4714 GCA_964508985.1 uncultured Herbinix sp.
TAACGATTTCTTGTTACAAGATAAAAAAAGTGCGATCCTTAAAAAGAATCGCACTTCACAAAATTAAATGCTTACAACTTATTTATTGCCGATGTGCATTAAGTAAGCTTGGTTAGATGTATAGATATTTTCATTATCTAATCTGTAATATCTAAATTTAATGTTTATCTTTCCTTCTGAATTTGCTTTATCAGACATCATCATGCGTATTAAAGACATGTCAGCAACAATGTTGTCACCTTCTCTTTTCTCTGTTGCACCTACTTCAGCTTCACCCATTTTTTCTAGTCTCACGTCAATAAGAACATCACTGTTGGCAGCTTTAGCATCTTCGTCGCTAGCCTTATAAAAGCGAACATTTACGCTTTCTCCTTTTTTAATTCTGTAAGTGTATGGGAAAATCCAACGATCACCAAAATATTCGTTTTGTGCGAATATTGGCTCCATTAAGCTCTCAAACTTTACAGCTGGAACATCTGGAGCAAGAGACAACTCAAGCGTTGTTTGATCCATCAAGTCAGGCTCTGAGCCTAACTCTACAACGTATGCAAATTGGTTCTCATCAACCATAACTGTTTGGTCTTCTTCAGTTTTAACTTGATAAGATATACGTGCCATTGAACCAGGCATTAACTGTTTAATTTTTGGAGATGTTATAGAAAATCCAGTAAGAGTTCTTGCATAAACAATTCCTGAAATTTCTCCTTGGGTAATATAAGAAATTTCGTCATTTCCAATATAATGAGGGCTACCTGAGTCGAGGCATGAACTAAGTAAGAGCACTGCGCTCAAGACTAATAATAAGGTGAATTTTTTTGTAATTGATTTCATTTTAGTTTAGTTTTATTTGTTAGAAATTAAATTTAATACCAAGTTGTATGTCTAAGCCAAACTTTTCGTCAGAATAGTAAGTTTTGTACTCATTGTTAGTTTCGATATAATATCGTCCTCCCACTTTTCCAAACAGTTTTGCTTTATCATACATAGGATACGTTACACCCACTCCTCCTGCAAGAGAGAATTGAGGGTTTTTTTGTTTTATTTTTGATGAGCTTTCATTAGTAAAGCCACTATTTAGTGTTGGTACTTTTTTCTCATCGCTATATTTTATTTTTCCATATATATCTTTTTCAATCATTGCACCAGCAGTTACAAACAGGTTCAGTTTATTCACAGACAAGACTGTGTAATTCATATTTAAGGGAATTCCTAAATAATGGAATTGCACCTTTTCGCTGTTATTGAAGTCGCTTGATTTGTTTTTAGTTTCTGATGAAAGATAGGTATATATTAAGCCTGTTTCTATTTGCAACTTATTTGTTATATCGAACGATGTTAGAAGACCGAGTGAAACAGGTTGCATATGATTTGTTTCTGATTCAGGATTCACCTCTTCATCTTCATTGTAAGCTGTCATTTTACTCATTGTATACTTGCCATATGATTCGCTCACGGACGAACGCAATGTAGCTGGAGCCGTGTTGGTTTGTTGAGAAGATGAGAGCCCGCTATTTCCCGAAAGTGAAATTGAATGCCTGCTTCTTTTCTTCCCTTTGGGAGTGTCATCGGCAACATCAAGTCCACGATTTCCTTCATTAATGAAATCTTGAATTAATTGTTGTTTCGTTCTTTCATCAACTTCCGGCAATCTTTCTTTATCTTCTTTGTCGCTTGTGCGAACTGTTTCAGAAACATTAATATTATCTGAACTATCCGAGGATACATCTAAAACAACTTCTTCTTTTCGAACAGTTGAAGGAGTCGATTGCTTTCTTTTTGAAATTGGAATATTGTCTGCAAATAATTTGTCTTTGGGCTCCTCAACTTTTGTCTTGTTCTGTTTTGTTGTAGAAGGTTTTCTCTGCTCAATCGGTTGTACTGTTAGATTTTCAGATGTTTGTATTGGCAACTCTTTGTTCATGTTTTGAAACACAAAGAACACCCCAATCAATGCCGCAGCAACTGCAGCCACTGAAGAAGCAAGCCATTTTGTGTGCAAAACCTTTGTTTTTTGCGCAGCAAAAAGCGAACTCTCCAGTTTATCCCAACCAGAGGGCGGCACTTCTTCTTTGTAATCGGCAAGTTTGCTTTTCACAAATTGTTTAAAAGGGTCGTTTATATTATTGTTATAGCTATCCATTATTATTAGCTAGATATTCATTTATTTTATTCTTCAAATAAGACTTTGCTCTTGAATATTGCGAACGCGATGCGTTTTCTTTTATACCGAGTTGCTTGCCTATTTCTCTGTGTGACATATCTTCAAAAACGTACAAGCTGAAAACTGTTCTATATCCCGCAGGCATTCCTTGAATCATACTCAATAGTGTTGCTTCTGTGATGCCATCATTAAATAGTCGTTCAAAATTATCGTCCTCTGTTTCTATATCCGTTTCCTCTATGTTTGAAGTCATCAGATAGTTTTTCTTTTCTTTTCGGAAATGTTCGAGAATAGTATTTACAAAAACTCTGCGCATCCAACCTTCAAAAGAGCCACGGCCTGAGTATTTTTTTATTTGCGTGAATACTTTTATAAAACCATCGTGCAACATATCTTGTGCAGCATCGTAGTCTTTACAATACTTCATACACAAACCCAACATACGCGGAGCATATGTTTCATAAAGCTCTCGTTGTGCATTTGTATCTTGTTTCTTACATGCTGCTATCAGTTGCCAATCTTCCATTCTTAACCGCGTTCTATAGATAGATGATAAAATGTTGAAAACGTTGCGTGGGGTTCCATTTTTTTTTCAAAAGTACATTATTTAAAACCAAACTGCCTGCTTTATTGTTTCAATTTCAATATTATTAGTCGCTTCGGCGTGTGTAATTAGAAGAATATAACAAAATGATACTTGAACGTGAAAATTACTTTGTTATAATTGCTCAATGCGGTTTTTTTTCTTAATTTTGTTTGCTCAATATAACCTCTTAAATTTCAGTAAGTATGAAAGATTTTTTTAAAATTGTATTAGCGTCTGCGCTAGGCTTTTTAATTGCTAATATTCTTTTTTCAATTGTTTCCATTATTCTTTTTTTCGGCTTTATGGGGTCGATGATTGGAGATATTGGCAAAAGTAGTTTTAATTTGAAAGAAAACTCTGTTTTTCATTTAAGATTGTCTGGCACCATTAATGAACGTATACCCGAAGAAGATCCGTTTACTTCACTGCTTGGGTCGAATGTGCCCACACCAATGGGTCTTAATGACATTACAAATGCCATTAGAAAAGCAAAAGACAATGATGCAATTCGAGGCATTTATATTGATTCTCGCATGTTCACAGCGTCGACAGCTTCACTGGCTGAAATAAGAGACGAACTAAAAAGATTTAAAGAAACGAATAAGTTTATCGTAGCTTATTCTGATACTTACACGCAAGGAGGTTATTATATTGCATCGGTAGCTGACAAAGTTGTAATCAATCCTCACGGAATGTTAGATTTGCATGGATTGGCTGCTACACCTATTTTCTATAAAGATGCTCTAGAGAAACTAGGTATCGAGATTCAGGTTTTCAAAGTTGGCACATATAAATCGGCAGTCGAGCCATTCATTTTAACTGGCATGAGCGATGCCAACCGTGAACAAGTTTCTTCTTATCTAAACGATTTGTGGAGCACGATAGGTAACGACATGGCTAAATCGCGTAACATTGATATTGATCAATTCAACACTTTAGTAAACGGGATGCCGATGATGCAAGATGTAGATTTTTTATTGCAATCCAACTTGGTAGATACATTGTTGTATGAAACGGAGATGAAAGACTACCTTCGTTCGTTATTAGGTATAGATGAAGATGAGAAAATTCCATCAGCTGGAGTAAGCGATATGAAAACGGTGAAATCTAAGAACGCAAAGACCTCTAAAAATCATATTGCTTTATTGTATGCTGTTGGGGAAATAACCTCTGGCACTGGGTCGAGCAATATTCAAGATAAATATCTAGTAAACGAAATTGAGAAGTTGCGTAAAAACGAAAATGTTAAAGCTGTAGTTCTGCGTGTTAACTCGCCAGGAGGAAGTGCTTATGCTTCAGAGCAAATATGGAAAGCCATATCTGATTTAAAAGCTGACAAGCCAGTTGTCGTATCGATGAGTGATGTGGCTGCATCGGGTGGTTACTATATTGCATGCAATGCAAATAAGATTGTAGCACAACCAAGCACCATTACTGGATCGATTGGTATTTTCGGAATGTTTCCGAATATGAAAAAGACAACAGAAAAGCTGGGTTTAGATGTCGATGTCGTTAAAACTCACGAATATGGTGATTTTGGTAACTTTGCCAGACCAATGACCGATGGAGAAAAAGCGATATTGCAATCATATGTAGAAAGTGGCTACGACTTGTTTCTTAGTCGTTGTGCCGAAGGAAGAAATATTCCAAAAGACACTCTCGCGTTATACGCCGAAGGAAGAGTATGGACGGGAAGCCAAGCGAAAGAAATTGGTTTGGTGGACGAATTGGGAAATCTGAAAAAAGCAATAGATATTGCTGCAGATTTAGCAAATATTGATGATGATTACCTCGTATATGAATATCCTAAAATGCGTACTTTTATTGAAGAGTTACTCGATAAGAAGCAAAAAGATATTGCGGCAGAAACAATCAAAGAATACTTGGGCGATCACTACCAAATTCTATCTCTTGTTAAGAATATCAAAGAGCAAGACTATGTGCAAGCACGCTTGCCTTACAATTTT
>CAZDWP010000185.1:0-4696 GCA_964508985.1 uncultured Herbinix sp.
AGAAAAAGAACGTATTCTTCAGGAACAATGGCAAGCTTCATATAGAGATATTATAGGTAATATAGATAAAACAATATTTGCGGATCCCTATGGATTCAGAACGGAATTAAGAACGTATTATTATATTGGGATACATGATTTTGATGATAATGATGTGCCAGAATTAATCATTGGAGACAGCGTATCTGTTGCTATATTTACTTATGAAAATAATACAAGCAAAAAGATTGCCGATTTATATGAGCCAGTGGATTGGGGCGGAATAAATGGATTGCGTTTTATAGACAATAAGCTATTTCTTGCAAGTAATGGTTCTGATGGTAGCGGATATGTAGGATTCACATATGATAAGGGGGAGTACTTAACAGGAATTTACGATGACTATAGCCCGGATAGGGCATACATCAATGAAAAAAAAGTCAGTGGAGAAGAATTTAGGCAGTTATTTAATCTAACTGAATTTGTACAAGGTAAAAACATCAAAAGGATTATACCGCCGGAAAACTGTAGCATCGAACGTATTAAAATAGAACAAGAAAATAAGGGAACATTAATAATAAAAGAAGAGGAAGTGGAAATAGACAACTTGGATTTTAGTATATTACAATGGTGATATATTAATAATAGGGACTATACACTGTACGAGGGGAGATAAAGATATGCTTTTACAAGAACATTTATCAGAATACACAAAAGAAGAATTATTAGAACAGGCCAGAAGCTTTGAATTAAAGAAATACTCAGGCTTACGAAAAGCGGAACTCATAGATAGAATTGTAATGAAATTTTGTTCAGAGGAAATGGTTCGAAGTAGATTTGCCTGTCTTACAAAAGAACAAATGGATTTATTTAGAAAAGCATGCATTTCACCTACTGACATTTCAAGCGATGAAGTAGTAGATAGCATGATGCTTTTCAGTTATTGGATAGGATATTTTGAGGATCCTTCAGATAAGTTTTGTGTGTTTGAGGATGTGGCAGAAGCATTCCATAAGATTGATGATGAAGCATTTCGAGCAGATAATTACAAAAAAGGTTGGATGTCAAAATGTATTAATTTCTTTATCCAATATTATGGGATTGCGCCAATTGAGATTATCTATGAAATGTATAAACAGAGGATAAGTTGCTCCATTGACGAAATGATTGATATGATGGATGAAATACAAATGGATATGATCGAATCGGCTATTATCCCCATGCATATGCTAGGGCTGAGTGATTGGCCAAAGGATAATCCTTTGTATTCAGACAGAGGTATTTTAGTTCATGTGCCGTTGCTTGATATTGATGAAATTTGGTATTTATTAGATAAGCAGGCGAATAAAGATTTCTATGTTCCATCTGCAAAGCTAATAGATGATATCAATAGAATTGGATATGATGCAGATGCGCAAGCTTATAAAAAACTTGAAACATTTTTTATGGAAAAAGTAGGACTACCTTATGAACAGGCTGTAACATGGTGCCTGCAAGTATGGGCAAATAGTTACGAGAGAAATTCTCCAGCAGAGGTAATGAATGAAATCTCAGAAGCACAAATTATATTTGAAAGCGAAGAAATTGTGAATGAATTTGTTGATTTGCTTATGAATGCCCATAATAATACTAGAATGATAGAAAATCGTGGTCATAGGCCAGATGAATTAAGTGGAAATTTATTTTCGCGCGGGATGCCAACTATAGTTCCAGGAAGCTCACATGCAGCAGAAATGTTAAAAGAGGCGGCACCACAGTTACAAGCAATGGGATTTCCAGTTGATATTAACGGAAGTGCAGATGTTATTCAGACAAACATGTTTCCAAATGGTTTGAATGGTGAGATGATAAAAGCTGGAGCCAAAATATATCCAAATGATCCTTGCCCATGTGGTTCAGGCAAGAAATATAAAAAATGTTGTGGACGGAACAATTAATAATCACAAGCGTGAGTGCCGAGTTATAGCTGCAAAAAGAGGAATAAATCCATAATGAATAAAATAAAGGCGAAAGTAAGCAGAGAAACAAATTATATTTACCACATGCTTTCAGTGGCTAAATGCGGGTACGATAACGAATATGGGAATAAGTATTTATCTCGGCATTCATCAGAGGATTTAAAAATATTAAAGGATTATGAATCGCTAATAACTGTAAAAGGCGGTGAACATTGTGGCGAACTTTATTATTGGCTGGTTTCTGTTCCTGCTTCACTTGATACCGAAGCAATGCTATATTATGAATTATTAAAATACCTTTTCAAAACAGGAAATGTAGAAGAGAACATAAAACGATACCAATCATTATATAAATTAATATTTTCCCTAGAAGAACCGAATATTGCAGATGGTGTACGTGATTTTTATAATCATTATAATAAGTATGATGCTATTATACCGATTTGTGAAGTAATGATACGGAATTATGATATTTACTGTGGGGATATATGGAAAGAAGCTGAAAAAGGGTTATTACCGTATGCAGAAAATATTGAAGATATATTTAATGAAAATGGGCTTTCAGAGAGGCTGGAAAAAATCACTGGAGAAGTATTAAAGACAGAATTTATCGCTACTTTTTGTAATTCCCTTGACGGTGGAGCGGAAGCAATTGATATATCAATTAATCAGGATGTCTTTGGCATCGGTAGAAATTATGAATGGACGGTGAAATTTATCTCCCACGAATTTATTATATACTTGTTAAAACAAGCTCTGATACATACTACTGCATTCCGAGATTTGAAGTACTGGCCATATACCGAGGGGCTTGCAGAATTTTATCTCTCCTTAGCAGGAAAAGGTGGAGGATTTAAGCACTGTCAAAATGTAATTGAATTTTATAATGAGTTATATCAAAGAGATAATACTTTGTCCGCTTCCGCATTATATAGCAGTGCTATTGATAAGTTCCTTCGGTAAAACGAATTATGCGAAATAAAATAAGAGGAGTACAAGAAATGATAAAAGTAGCAAAAATAATTTACATAGTAACAGTAGCAGCTTCTCTGTTATTCATATCAGGATGTGCGAATAACAAACATAGCAATGTGGATTCTGCTACAGAAACAGAGACTCTTTTGTCAGAAACACAAACACAAGTACAAGAACAAATTTATATTTCTAATGAAGTGAGGAAGAATATTGATTTAAGTAACGAATTTAATGATATAAATGGCTGTGCTGTACTATATAACTCAATGAATAGAGAATATTCTTTATATAATTCTGATATGTGTGACCAGCAAGTATCACCCTATTCAACATTCAAAATTATTTCTACGTTGGCGGGACTGCATAATGGAATCATTCAAGATGAAGTGTCAAAAATGAATTATACAGGCGAGAAATATGCAATTACTGGATGGAATGATAATCTGGGATTGAAGGAAGCATTTCAAACGTCATGTATATGGTATTTTCGTCAAGTTATTGATGCGGTAGGAGCAGATGAGATAGAAAAAGAATTAAATGAGATTTCCTATGGAAATTGTGATATGTCACAGTGGAATGGAAGCAATATAAATCCATTACCAGAACTGAATGGATTCTGGCTGGACTCATCATTGAAAATATCTCCATTTGAACAAGTACAAGTTTTAATAAAGATTTTTGAAGGGAACAGTATATATAGTGATAATGAAATAAATATACTGAAAGACCTTATGTTAGTTAGTAATGACGGTGAACAAAAAATATATGGGAAAACGGGTTCGGGTTCCAATGGGAAAGCTTGGTTTGTTGGATTTTCAGAGAAAAAAAATGAGAACAAGTATTTTGCAATCTATTTGAGTGATAACGCACAGGGAGAAAATATATCAGGTATTACTGCAAAAGAAATAGCTTTAAAAATAATTGTGTAGGTGAGAAACTGCGTAAACCAGAATGAAATATGCTTAGATGTAATGGTGAATTTGCCGATTAGGTGTAGTAGATACAAGTCTGTGAAGTCTTATATAGCGGTCGATAGGGCAATTTCTGCATTACTCATGTTGGAGCTGAGTGTGGGAGAGTTGCATATCAGTTGGGATTTGATGATGGAGTAAGGCTAGTGTTTGAATTATTGAAACTATTTATTAATTATTTAGTTAGTACAGAAAAGTAGTAGCATTATCAATACTTGTACGGTATAATAATGTACAAGTCAGCAAACACTAATCTTAAGTCAAGTAGATGCAAAAATTAGCACAAAGTGAGGAAAAATGTGAGCGAAAAGGGTTATATTCCACCATATACAATAACAGATATGACAGTAAATTTAATTTCTGCAATTACTGAAATAATAACTAAAATTACCATAAATGATAATATGAGCAACAACCCTAGACTTAGAAGGGATAATCGTATTCGTACGATTCATGCCTCTTTGGCGATTGAAAATAATTCCTTATCTTTGAATCAGGTAACCGATATTTTTAATGGGAAGAGAATTCTGGGGGCACCAGATGAGATATGTGAGGTAAAGAATGCTTTTGAAGCATACAATAAGCTATTAGATATGAATCCGTATTCTGTTAAGGATGTGCTTCTAGCCCACAAATTGCTGATGGATGAATTAACGAAAGAGGCTGGAGTATTTCGAAGTGGTGGTGTAGGTGTATTTGCTGGAGAACGGTTGGTTCATATGGCACCACCTGCAAATCAAGTCGCACATCTGATTAATGAATTAATAGGTTGGGCCCAAAAAGCAAAAGTACATCCACTTATTAAAAGCTGTG
>CAZDWP010000186.1:0-4682 GCA_964508985.1 uncultured Herbinix sp.
TGCCCGTTCCTTTTTGACCAGCCACATCAAGTATCATATCCACCAGATAATTACCGGTTTCAGGATCCTTCTTTTTAAATATATCCGCAGTAATCTCTATCAGATAACTGTTAAGCTCTCCCTCATTCCACTTAGTAAATATCTCATGAAATTCCACAGGTGTTAGGCCTAATAACTGCTTAAGTATGGAGTAAGCTTCTACTATCAGCTGCATATCGGCATATTCTATGCCATTATGAATCATTTTAACAAAATGTCCTGCACCGTTTTTTCCGATATAGGTGCTGCAAGAATCACTTCCTACCTTAGCAGATATATCGGTAAGTATCTTTTCCATCATTTTATAAGCCTCTTGGCTTCCTCCGGGCATAATAGATGGGCCATTACGTGCTCCTTCTTCTCCACCGGATATTCCTGTGCCAAGATATCGTATGTTCTTCTCCTCAAGCTTTATGCTTCTTTCCATAGTATCATTATAGTTTGAGTTACCCCCATCCATCAATAAATCTCCGGGTGATATCAAGGGTAGCAATTGTTCAATCATCTCATCCACAGCTTTACCAGCCTTTACCATTAAGATAATCTTTCTGGGCTTCTCAAGAGAATTTACAAACTCCTCTAATGTATAAGTACCCATAATATTCTTACCCTTTGCTTCAATAATTAAATTATCAGTCTTTTCCCTTGAACGGTTATATACCGATATCGAATAACCATGATCGGCAATATTAAGTGCTAGATTTTTCCCCATAACCGCTAAACCAATTAATCCAACATTTTGTTTTGACATCTAATTTCCTCCTATTCATAAAAACCTTGATGTCACATCAAGGTTTCGTTATTAGATAATATTATATTCTATACAATTGTTTTATATCCGTATTGCGAAAGCGTTTCCTTTATTGTATCTAGGCTTATTTTTTTCATGGATGCACCATTTTTTATAGTCATAAATCTTCCTGCCGTATGGAGCATACCTGGTTTAATTATATCGACAAATCCCAAATCATGTAGTATCTTTGGTAAATCCTTGTACTCATTGCATAAATCATAAACGCTTCTATTTAAATCTATAATTCTACTCTCCATATTCATTTACTCCTTATTAATTAATAAATGTATGTATTAAATTATTATGCAGTGTTTTGAATAAGAAAATAATACTATTAAAAGAAATTATAGAATATAATGGAACTATATTCTGTGATGTAAATCACAAATGAAATATATGGTATATTAATTATAGCTTAACCAATCATATCAGCGCAACAATATTTTAATATTTTAATATATAATCTTTGTCACCCTAATCCTTGCCATAGAATTAGTATATTAGCTCTTCAAATATTTCCTTAACTGTTGTCATTTTATTTAACCTATAAGCATTCTCACCGCAAAACACAAGTCCTTCATCAATATTGCCATCGACGGCATTTACAAGAGACTTTGTAATGCAATATGGTGTATCCATGGGATTACAACGCTGTAAGCATTTAAAGCATTTATCAACAGGAATCCTGCCTTCCCTTGTCCTCTTAATGAATGGATTAAGTATAGCACGTCCAGGCATACCGACAGGACTGGTAACCACTTCGATATCTTCTTTTTTTGCATTAAGATATGCCTGCTTAAATTCATCGCTGGCATCACATTCCTCTGTTACAACAAATCTCGTGGATATCTGTACCCCGTCTGCTCCTAATGACATTACATGCTTAATATCATCTTGGTCATATATGCCACCTGCTACTATAATAGGAATGTCAATTTCATATTTTTCCTCAAACTCCTTAACGTATTTAACTATTTCCTTTATAATATTATCAAAATCAGAATCACTAATACCTTCAATCTGATCTTTGGTAAATCCTAAATGTCCCCCTGCCTTTGGACCTTCAACAACAATAAAATCAGCAGTTTTATTGTATTTTCTGTCCCACATCTTTAAAATAACCGAAGTAGCCTTTAGGCTAGATACTATCGGTGCTATCTTTATATCAAAGCCCTTGGTAAGCTCAGGAAGAGTTATCGGAAGACCCGCTCCGGATATAATGACATCGGCTCCTGCTTCACAGGCAGCCTTAACATAGCTTTCATACTGCTTAGTAGCCACCATGATATTAACTCCTACAATACCTCCTTCGGCAATTACTCTTGCCTTATCAATATGCTTCTTAATTGCCATTAAGTTTGTAGGAATCTGCTGTTTATTAAATTCAGGCTCATCATATCCTATCTGCGCAGTGGATATAATTCCTATCCCACCTTCTCTTGCAACGGTACCTGCAAGTCTCCATCTACTTACGCCTACCCCCATTCCTCCTTGAATAATCGGGTATTTTGATTTTATATTGCCTATAATTAAGGGTCTCATATTCATATCATTCCTCCAAATTTATTATATCTCCTAAGTAATTTTACTTTGATTGTCAAACTATTTAATATAAAATATCCGGTTGCTATACCGGTGCTAAAAATATTATAACTACATAAGGGTTTGTTGTCAACATCTTGTAGTATTCTTTTCTGTAATACATGGTATTTATTACTACATATTTAATATTTGGTAAATAAAAACACCAGGCCATTTTATTAATGATTTACTCCTAGTGTTTTTGATTTCTTGTATATCTATTCCTTATCTAATTTCAAATTATGAAATGGTGCCAGTTCAAGTCTAATAAAATAACCTTTGTCATGATGACACACCGGGCATTCATTTAGAGCTTCAGTGCCCCAATGAACATGTCCGCAATTTAAACACATCCATCCTGTTTCTACATCCGATACATAGAGCTTGTTATCCTCCATTAGCTCGGCAAACTTACCGAAACGATCACCATGAATCTTTTCTATCTTTGCTATCATATGAAATGATACAGCCACCTTATTAAAGCCCTCTTCCTTAGCAATATCTCCAAATTTTTTATAGATAGGATCATATTCTTCATATTCATTATGCTGAGCCATACGAAGTAATTTGGAGACATCATCTGCTATATCCACAGGATATGCACCATCTACATGAATGTTCTCGCCTGCAAGCTCCTTTAGGTGCTCATAGAATATTTCCGCATGCTCCTTCTCCTGATCTGCTGTAAATCTGAATATTGCCTCAATTACATGATGATGCTCTTTCTTAGCTTGTGATGCTGCAAAAGTATATCGATTTCTGGCTTGACTCTCGCCGGCAAAGGCTCTCATCAGATTGTCCTTAGTCTGACTAGCTTTAAAGTCTGTTGACATAGTAACGACCTCCTTATAATAAAAAACCATATACATTAAGTATTCCCGTTACTTAATGTCATATTCATTTATTAAAAGACAGGAATACGTTTCTCTTGTTTTGTTCAAAAAAACAAGACAGTAGAAACATCCCCTTTTCTTGAAGAAATGTCTCCCTGTCTTGCCCTTCTAGTCATATATTAACGACCGTATTTTTCGCTATAATTATGAGCAGCTTCAAGCATCATATCCTTAACCTTCATTAGGCGGATTTGTGTGCTACGCTCATTCTCATCGAGCTTCATTACAATGTACTTTATCTTTTGTTGCATATCAGGAATCATGACATGCTCTAGGGCATTAACTCTACGTCTGGTTTTCTCTATCTCTGCAGCCATGAGCTGGCAGGATTTTTCTACCTCCGCAAGCTTTAGCATATCAGGAAGAATATTAGCAAGACTCTTTACAGCATCATCCAAATCACTGGATGTAAATGCATATCCGTAAGGATAAATATCGTTCTCATCGGGAGTCTTCGTCTTATACTCAAATTCTGGTATGTCAACACTCATAACATTCTTAGTATGGGTATCAAGATAAACCTCCTGCCTCGGTGCCATTAATGAAACATTAAGTATCTCATCAACCATTACCGATCTTGCTAATACAAAATTCTTATTAGCAGCATAAATTCCGGCTTCGACCTTTTCACGCAAGGATTTGTTTTCCCTAACCATATCAAGAAACCTTCTCATAAGCTCATCTCTTTTATCCTTAAGCAGCTTATGACCCCTGGTTGCAGTAGCCAGCTTTTTCTTAAGTCTGGTTAATTCCATACGGGTAGGATTTACTTGTGTATTAGCCATATCAGTCTCCTTTGCCGTAGAATTCGTCCAGTAACCCATCCTTAATTCTCTTAAGCTCGGCTCTAGGCAGCATATTAAGAAGCTTCCATCCTAGGTTTAAGGTGTCCTCTATATCACGATTTGTATCGTATCCCTGGGATACATATTCCTTCTCAAATGCATCAGAGAACTCAGCATAGAGCTTATCAATATCGGTTAAAGCTGCTTCACCAAGAACAACCATCAACTCTTTTGCTTCTTTTCCTCTAGCATAAGCTGCAAATATCTGGTTCATAGTATTGGCATGATCTTTTCTTGTCTTTCCTTCACCGATACCCTTATCTTTTAGACGGGAAAGTGATGGTAGTACATCTACTGGGGGCTCAACTCCTTGACGATGTAGCTCACGACTAAGGATAATCTGGCCTTCGGTAATATATCCTGTAAGGTCAGGTATAGGATGTGTCTTATCATCCTCAGGCATGGTCAATATCGGAATCATTGTAATACTTCCCGCTTTACCCTTCTTACGTCCTGCTCTCTCATAGAGTGATGCAAGGTCAGTATACATATATCCGGGGTATCCACGACGGCCGGGAACTTCCTTTCGGG
>CAZDWP010000187.1:0-4682 GCA_964508985.1 uncultured Herbinix sp.
TTATCATGGGTACTACGGTTCCCAGTTCAATCGCTATCTGTCTTCTAATAAGAACTACTCTATCAAGAAGGTCTCCTCCTTGATTCATATCAGCCAAGGGAATAATACCATAACCAAATTCTAATTCGATAGGGTCCACCTGTAGCAGGGACGCCACATTCTCCGGTCTCCGTATCTCATCAGCCTCTGCCTCCTCTGAGGACACCTCTTTTTCTATGGATTCTATCTCCAGCTTCTCTGCAATTGACCTAGCCGAGAATATAAAGGCAAGTCCATAAGCTGCAAAAAGGAAGAAATTAAGAGGCGTAACTATACCCAGAATAATCATACTGGCCCCCACTATGTATAATGTCCTCGGTATGGAGAATAGCTGCCCCATAAGCATATTTCCAAAATCCGCTTCTTTAGATACCTTTGTAACTAAAATACCTGTCGCTAGTGATATCATTAATGAGGGAATCTGTGATACTAGTCCATCTCCAATAGTAAGTATTGAATATTCCTGTATAGCATCCATGGCTGTCATACCTTGTGCCATACCTGTAATCATACCACCGAATACATTTATTACAGTTATAATCAGTCCAATAACAGCGTCACCTTTAACATATTTGGTTGCACCGTCCATGGATCCGAAGAAAGCAGCTTCATCTTGAATCTTTTGTCTTCGTTCCATCGCCTGTGCATCTGTAATGGCACCGGTATTTAGGTCCGCATCTATAGCCATCTGCTTACCGGGCATTGCGTCCAATGTAAATCTTGCAGTTACTTCAGCTACTCTTTCTGAACCTTTATTGATGACGATGAATTGAACTAAAATAAGTATAATAAATATTACTACGCCTATTACCAGATTACCGCCACCGACAAATTCTCCAAACACTCTGACAACACTACCGGGATTACCTGTAGATAGAATCAGTCTTGTACTGGATACATTTAGTGATATACGAAATATAGTTGTAAACAAAAGTATTGTCGGAAATGCCGACATATTAAGGACTTCCTTGACAAACATGGCATTAAATAATATTACTAAGGCTATTGCAATATTAAGTGCAAGAAAGAAGTCCAACAAAAGGGGATTCATTGGTATGATTAAAAACATAATTGCCGCTAATATATAAAGTCCGACAGCTATATCATTTCTCTTCATGCCAAGTCTCCCTTCAAATCTTCCTATTATTTAGCTTGAATTTTCCCTTAAGCCAAAAGCTTAAATCTTTCCTTTGAGCTTATATACATATGCAAGGACCTCAGCTGTCATTTGATACAGCTCTTGTGGTATTTCATCTCCTACATCTACGTTGTAGTAAAGCATCCTTGCCAAAGGTTTATTTTCTACGATTTCAATATTATTCTCCTTGGCCACTTCTTTAATCTTAATGGCCAGATAGTCTGCTCCCTTTGCTAAAAGAATTGGTGCCCCTAACTCTTCCCTGTCATACTTTATGGCAGCGGCCAGATGGGTTGGATTCGTTATAACTACATCAGCCTCAGGAAGCCGTTGCATCATTCTTCTTTGGGATACTTCCATCATCTTCGAGCGAATTTTTCTTTTTATTTGAGGATCTCCCTCTGACTGCTTAAATTCATCCTTAACCTCTTGCTTGGTCATCCTCATATCTTTTTTAAATTTAAATTTTTGATATATAAAGTCTGCAAGTCCAACCACAAAAAAGATAACACCTATCTTAATTCCCAAATCAATAACGATATCGCCAATAAGGGCTATAGCCTGAAATAAGCTAATATCATATAGAACAAGAAGTGTATTCCACTCTTTCTTTAATGTGTCATATGCTATATATGCAATTAAAACAATCTTTACAATCTCTACAAGCAGAGTGAATAGTTTATCCTTAGACAATATCTTCTTAAATCCACTGATTGGGTTTAATCTACTGAATTTTGGCTTTAGCGGTTTGCCTGATGGTTTCCACTTTACCTGTACCAAAACTACAATAAATGATACAACGACTGCTACTAAAAATATGGGTAAGCAGATAGCAATAATTTTAAATATAGCATCTCTCATCAATCCATCTGCCATAATAGTTGTAAATTCACCCTCTGACATCAAATCGATATTCTGATATGTGCTATTGAAGATCTCAAGAAATTTATCTGTCATATATCCTAAGAAGATTCTTAAGGCTAGAAACATAGCTATGAGCTCAGCGGAAGTGGTAAGCTCCTTACTTCTCGCTACCTGTCCTTCCGATCTTGCATCTGAGAGCTTCTTTGTTGTCGGCTGCTCTGTCTTTTCAGTTCCCTCTGCAAAGAATTGAAGATGATAAGGAAGCATGTACCAATGTTCTGATTCTACTTCCCAACTAGCTTGTTTCAATCTACTTCACCGCTACCCTTTCATTACTTCGATGATAGACCGCAGCATTTCCATCATCTCGTTAAAGATAAAGTCGGCGACTGATGGTGTAAGTCCTATTATCAAATATAAGACAATAAGTCCTACAAATATTTTCAGCTGCATACCAATAACGAACATATTCATCTGCGGTGCTACCTTAGCAAGAACTCCTAATATCGTATTGACAACTAATATGGCTGCAAATATGGGTAAAACTATACGCATAGCTATGATAAAATAATCTACTATAAAACGAAGCATCAGGCGATACATATTGGGCGGAAATACTGCTTGCCCTAAACCAATAACCTGATATGAATCAACAACCGCCTTAAGAAAATGATGATGCAGATTTGTCACTATCATCATAAGCAGAATTAGATTACCATACAAATTAGAAGTTATCGTAGTCTGTATATTTGTAATCGGATCCAATTGATTTATCATGGAGAATCCTATCTCCATATCCATGATTTGCCCTGCAAATGCCAATATATGATATGCTATATTTGAAAACAGGCCCATTAGCGCGCCTGCGATTGCTTCCTTGAGGACCAATATCGCAAAACCGATGACTCCTATGTATTCGGCTTCCGACAATGGGATGGTATAAAAAAGTATTATAGATAAAAATATAGAAAAACCCGCCTTAACTCTGACAGGAACGTTTTTTAATGAAAATAATGGAGCAGTATATATAAATCCACTCATCCTCACAAGTATTAATAAAAATATCTCAAAGTCTGCTATTGTAAACGTCATATCGCATTAATGTAATAAGAAAAATTAGAAAATATTTCAACCATAAATTCTTTTATAGATGTTAACATCCAGTTACCAAACAATACTACTATGAGTAATATTGCTATTAACTTAGGAACAAATGTGAGGGTCTGCTCCTGAATCGATGTTACTGTCTGCAGTATACTAACAACTAGTCCAACGGTTAAGGATACTAATAAAATTGGAGCCGCTACCTTAATTATCAAAAATATAGCTTCTCTTGCGATATCAACTACTATATTTTCATTCATTGTAAGTTCTCCTTTCATTTGCACTTCCCTTAGCCGCTAATTGAATGTCCTAACTAATCCTCCGATCACAAGACCCCATCCGTCTGCTACTATAAATAACAAAATCTTAAAAGGCATGGCAATCATTGTGGGTGGCAGCATCATCATACCCATAGACATAAGTGTGGATGCTACTACCATATCAATTATTATAAAAGGTAAGTATATCAAAAAACCTATAATAAACGCATATCTTAGTTCACTTATAATGAAAGAAGGGATTACAACGGTTATTGGAATCTCATCCACAGTATCTACGGTTGTAATACCTGCTATATCCATAAACAATCTTAAGTCCTTAACGTTTGTCTGCTCCAACATAAATGTTCTAATAGGAGCCGCTCCCGCATCGAAAGCTTCCTCCTGAGTTATTTCTCCTTTTGATAAAGGCGTTATTGCGTTTGCATTTACCTGAGTGATAACAGGGGACATAATGAAGAAGGTTAAGAATAATGCTAATCCGATAAGCACCTGATTTGGTGGTGTGGTCTGAGTACCAAGGGCCGACCTAACAAAATGAAGTACAATAATTATTCTGGTAAATGAGGTCAGCATTATTAAAATGGATGGGGCTAATGTAATAACCGTTAGAACAAGCAGTATCTGCAGTGTGGCAGCTAAGCTTCCCTCATCCTCATCTGTATTTAACCTGAATTCTAGGGGTCCAAGTGTACCACTAACATTATTTGTTGTGCCAGGAACATCATCCGTAGTATCGGGAGATGTAATGGTATCACCAATATTTGCAGCTGATACCTGTCTAACATTGGATAATAGCACCAGTCCAATTATTAGTAACAGGATTCCTACTGCCATCTTCTTCCCAAACCGTTTTATCTCCGATGCAATCATGGGTACCAACCTTTACTCTTTTTTTCCTTTTATCTTCTCAAATATATGACGAAAAGATTGTTTCTCATCCTTGTTAATCTCATGTATTAATACTTCACTCTCATCAAGCTCAGTAATATAATTTACACTATCCTTACTAATACCAAGAACTACATATTTATTGCTTATCTTAACTATCTGCAGCATCTTATTTGTACCGATGCTGTAAGTCTCTATCACTTGAATGTTAGAATTCTTAAATTGCCCCATCTTATATTTTCCAAGAAATTTGGAAGTATAATAGGCGGCAATTATAATTACTAGTAATAATAAAACAAGCCCAAGCAGCTGCAATACATTATTTGTTGTGGAAAAGCTTTCAGGAGTAGCCTCACTTTTTGCATTGT
>CAZDWP010000188.1:0-4649 GCA_964508985.1 uncultured Herbinix sp.
AATTTAATTTAATATTTGATTATATAAATGATAATTATATGGAGGAAATTTCTCTAGATACTATAGCTGATGTGGCCGGATTTAGTAAATTTCACTTCTCTAGGCTTTTCAAACAGTTTACCGATATGTCCTTTTACGATTATTTAAATCAAAGAAGGGTAAAGGAGGCCGAAAAGCTTCTCCTTAATCCGAACCTATCCATTACCGAGGTTGCCATGCGCTCAGGCTTTTCGAGCATATCTACATTTAACAGAGTATTTAAGAATTTTAAGGAATGTACTCCTACGGAGTTTAAGAATCTTTATCAAAGGCGTAACAGAATTAAGAGTAGCATACATATGTTGAATACAAAGTAAAAACCATTCACTATAAAGGACTGTCTCATAAAAATATTTTGAGACAGTCCTTTCGCTTTATTTCTTTACATAGGTTATTACACAGGCCCCCGGTCCGGCATGTGTACCTACCACACATCCTACCGGGTGCATAGGCAGATCCTTTATATCAAATTTCTCTATAAGTTTATCCTTGAGAATATTACACTGGTCGTCCTGTGCAGTATATCCTAAATGAATTGGATATGATCTATCAATTCCCCCATACTCATCTATAATGTCTGCTATACGTCCGATAGCTTTGTTAACGCCTCTTTCTTTTCCTACAACTCCGACCACGCCGTCTTTTACTGTAATGAGAGGCTTGAATTTAAGAAGAGTTCCCAAGATAGCTGAGGATTTTGATAGTCGTCCGCCCTTATGAAGATATTCCAAGGTATCTACCATAGCAAAAAGAACAATCTTATCCTTTAATTCCATAAGCTTAGCGACTATATCTTCTGCCTTCATTCCCTCATCTCTTAGTTTTATTGCTTGCTCAACCAAAACTCTAAGAGCACAGGTTGTGGTGTTACTATCAACAATATAAATATCCTCATAACCAACCATCTCTTTTGCAATCATTGCGCTCTGATAGGTGCCGCTTAGCTTGGCTGATATGACTATTACAATTATACTGTCTCCTGCTGCCTTACCTTCTTTAAAGTATTTCAAAAAATCATCCGGAGAAGGCTGTGAAGTGGTAGGCAATCTTTCTGCCTTTACAAGCTTTTCATAAAAGCCTTCTATAGTAATATCCTCTCCTTCTTTATACTCCTTGTCTTCGAATATAACCTTTAAAGGAGCTAAAGTAATATTCATCTGAGCCGCCTGTTTGATACTGATGTCCGATGTTGAATCCGTAATAATCCTAATTCCCATGACTTAACCTCTCTTATTCCATTATTTCGTCAACAATTCTTTTAATCATCCTTTCAAGTACATCAATCTCTTCATTACTAAAGTCTTCTCTAATCTTATTCATGAGCTTGGTATTAAAGGATGCATTTGCGCCGTACTTATTTAAGAATTTGTCTGTAACCTCCAGATGATACTCCCGTCTGTCATATTCTGATATACTTTTCTTTACATAACCTTTCGTTACCAGGTTACTAATGCGGTATGAGGCATTGGGTAAGGATATATTCACATATTCAGCAAATTCATTAATAGTAGGCCTATCTAATAAAAATATTACCTCCAAGCAATAGGAATCAGTAGCACTTAAGCTCCCTTCCTTTACGCTTGCAAATAAATTCTTACAATAGTTTGCCCTAAATTTGTAATATAACCTTTCAAATTCTCTTTCCAGCATAGGGATATCTCCTTTTGATTAGATTATTTTAATTAAATAATTTTAATTAAAATATTGGAATTATATTATCATGGTATTATTGATATGTCAATCTAAGAACATCATTTATAATAACTTCTACTCATTCACCATATTAACCGTCTCTGCAGAATCACTTCTATCTAGCTTAAATATGGCTTTTTGTCCATGGCAAGCAGCTTCGTAATCGCCCCTCACGCCACTTACATTTGCCTGACCATATTCATCTGTTACAATACTAGAATTTGTCCACCACTCATTCTTAATCAGCCTAAGTAATTCATTATACGAAGGCTTGCTGGAATTATCTACACGAAGAAGTCCTGCAGGAGCATTAAGCCATTTACCATCCACAAGGCTCCAAGTCGTAATAGATTCCACCAAAGGATGGGCAAATAATGTTTCATAGAGCTGAACGATTTCTCTAGCCTGTCTTTCCTCTCCCTCTGGGGTGGTCGGCCACTCCTTAACCTGATGATCGTTAAGGTCAATAATTTCAGGGGGCATTAATTGTCCTGATATTAACGTGTTTTCTGTAAAATGAATTGGAAGTCCAAAACGTGAGAACCTATCTAAAACCTCCTGGGTCTTTTCTAATCCCCAAAATCCTTGGTGCTGGTGAGATTGGATGCCTATTGCATCAATAGGAATACCAGCCTCTAGACAGCCCTCTATCAATATCTCATAGGAAAGGGATGTATTAAAATCATTGAGTAATAAGGTCCCATGGGGATTTGCCTCTTTAGCTGCTGCAAACACCGCACGAATTAATGGTATCCTTCCTATTTGCTTGCATATTCTTGTGATTCCATTATCATATTTATCAAAGACGGGCATTATAACTACTTCATTTATAACATCCCACATATCAATTGTTCCTTTAAACTCCGTAACATCTCTATTAATTCTGTCAAGCTGAACTTTAAGTATCTCCTCATTTGACATATCCATTAGCCACGGTGCTGTAGAAGTATGCCAGCATAAGGGATGTCCTTTTACCTTAACGCCCTTCTCCTTTAGCCATGTAGCTGCCGCCTTTACCTGCTTTGTCTGAGTTTTTCCTCTTTCGGGCTCAAATCCTCCCCAATAAAATGGTAAGGTTCCAGCATTAAAAAGAGCAAGCCACTTCTCAAACCGCTCCTTAAGGAACTCCTTCTCACTTGCGATAGCCTCATCATTTACTAATGGTATAGAATCAAAGGCTCCACAGCCAAACAGAAACTCATGATTAGTCTGTGAGATTGCTATTTGCTTATTAATAAGGGGTAATCCGTCTTGTCCGACAAAGCGTATGGTTTTTGTCGCTATACGATGATTATATTTGTTATCCATGATAGTTCCTCCTAGGTTGATGGTAAAATTCGACTACATTTCTCATTGATATTTTATAGTGTATCTTAATCATATTTTTGCTGTCAATGTGTTAAGCTATACAATCAATTCATAATATAATCATCACTTGATTTTCTAAAGTTACTTGACTTAGTAAAGTATAAATGATAAAATTTTTATATTCTATACGCTTATACCATAACATTTCATAATGCTTATAGTAAAAACTTTTATAAGGAGACGATATATGTTCGAAAATCTTGTATCCCTAGATAACATAAGCTATTTATTTGTATTTATTGAAGGGTTATTATCCTTCTTGTCCCCCTGTGTTATTCCACTTATACCTATCTATATGAGCTACCTCGCAGGAAATGCTAAGCAGGTCGATTTGGAAGGACGAATAACATACAAAAGATCAACAGTATTTCTTCATACGGTATTTTTTGTTTTGGGAATATCATTTGCTTTCTTTCTTTTAGGAATGGCCTTTACTGCCTTGGGCACATTTTTTAAAACAAACCAGCTTTTATTCACAAGGATCGGCGGCATATTAATAATAGCCTTTGGTCTTTATCAGCTTGGTCTATTGGACTTTAAATTCCTACAAAAAGAGCGCAAGATTCGCTTAAATCTTGGTAATCGTAATATGAACCCGTTGGCAGCCTTTATCATGGGTTTTACATTCAGCTTTGCATGGACTCCTTGCGTCGGACCGGCTCTTTCCTCCGTACTGATTTTAGCCTCAGGAGCTAAAAGTGCTTGGATAAGTAACCTATTGGTTCTACTTTATTCCGTTGGGTTCATTATTCCCTTCCTACTCCTTGGATTATTTACAACTCAGGTTCTTAACTTCTTAAAGAAAAGGCAAAAGCTTTTGAAGTATACTGTAAAAGTAGGCGGAGTTCTTCTTATTATAATAGGTATTATGACTTTTACCGGATGGATGAATGGGATATCAAAATACCTTAATAAGATTTCCAGTCCAATAGGAATAAGCCAAGAGCAGAAGGAGGAGGACAAGACTCCTGATAAAGAGGAAATAATAGACGATTCATCAAATGATGATTCTATAGATGAGCCTGCATCTAATAATACTGAAGACACAGATGATACATCTAATAGTTCTACAGGAAATGATAATAGGCCAGACAATCAATCTGATAACCCAGAGAAAGAAATCTTTCCTTCAATAGACTTTACCCTGACAGACCAATATGGTCATACACATACACTTTCTGATTATAAGGGTAAGGTAGTATTCTTGAATTTCTGGGCCACCTGGTGCCCTCCCTGTATTAAGGAAATGCCTGATATTGAGAAAATCTACGCTGAATACGGTAAAAATGAAGATGATGTCATAATTCTTGGAGTTGCCAATCCTTCAAGTGCAGAATTTCCTAATAATGCAGATGAAAGTAAGGAGGATATCCTAAAGTTCTTAGATGATAATGACTACACATTTCCAGTGGTTTTTGATGAGACAGGGGATCTATTAAGAGAGTATTTTATTAATGCATTTCCTACAACCTACTTAATTGATAAAGATGGGAATATCTTTGGATATGCCGCAGCTATGCTATCCAAGGATATGATGGATAGTGTTATAG
>CAZDWP010000189.1:0-4648 GCA_964508985.1 uncultured Herbinix sp.
GAATACTGAGGATAAGATGCAGAAGGCATATCTTATAAACCATTTCTTAGATAAATTTAAGGGTACTCTCTATAGACAGACCATGTTCGCTGAGTTTGAGATGATAACCCATAAGATGATACAGGAAGGGAAGAGCCTGACGGCAGAAGCCTTATGCAAGATTTATCATGACTTGAATGTTCTTTATTATGGCGATGATATCGTTATAGACCCAGAAATCGATATGGAATGGGCAAGAATACCTCATTTCTATACTGCCTTTTATGTATATCAATATGCAACCGGTTTTTCCGCTGCTATCGCATTGTCCAGACGCATATTACAGGAGGGCGAGCCTGCAGTCGATGATTATATTCGCTTCTTAAGTGGAGGAAGCTCCAACTATCCTATAGAGCTTCTAAAGGGAGCAGGAGTTGACATGGGCACTAAGGAACCGGTTAATCAAGCCCTTAAACTGTTCGAGGAGCTGTTGGATCAGATGGAAGAGTTGATGCTATAATTATCCCGTGCTTATATTCATTTGCTAAGTTGGTTCCCCATTTATCATATATTACTTGATTATAGAGATGGGTAGCCAAGATATCCTGGTTTAGCATCTGCATTCCTAGAGCATCGAGCTGTTTATTCGCTCTAGAAACCTTAGTAATTACAGGAAGCCTTCCGTAACTTTTAATCTTACGGATAAGATGGGAGGCTTCCTTTTTCATGCCTAAAACACGTAAATAATATACAATATCTTTCTCAATATATTCCTGAAACATTTCTTTCCTTATATTCAAAAGAACATGAATAAGTGCACGGTTAACTCTGGTCAAGGTGATGTTCTTTGTCTTAATGATTTGAGATAATTCTCTGATGCCTAAATCTTGAATATCAATATTCCTTATTCTATCTGCAATATCTGAGGATAAATCAAGATAACTCGAAAGCTCACTACTATTTTCATATAAAAGCTTGTATTTTATAATAGCAGAGAAATCTTCTATGGTGATCGGATATGTGATTAAGGAATTATCAGTAAAATAGTCGTGTACGCTTTTGGGAACACTATTTTTAGTGGATGATAAATCGACCTCTGAGGTCCTTTCCAGAACCCTCCTTATAGAGGTTGCAGAGCTTATTAATGAGCCTGGCTCCTCATCATGATAATTAGCCACATGTCTTTTGATGGTAATAGGAGTTATAGAGGAATCTATCTGCTTAAGTGCCTTGATATATTCAATACCTAATATATTATTGGGCTCAGATATGACCTTTAATATATAATTGTTTGTTGATTTTGAATCATTATTAAGTATATGATGAGCAGCCTTTGATCTGGCAGCAGGATAGGAGAAACCCTCCCTGATATAAGAGTATAAAATGTTCTGGAGGCTTTCATTGGGATAGTAAAAGAGGTTAGCAGCTTCCTCTAAAATCTTAATTTCACCGCTCTCGCTTCCAAAGCAAAGATAATCTACAATACCCAGGCTGTTTAGCAAAGATACCGCTCCAAGGGCAAAGTATTGTGCACTGCCTGTGCTATAGCATACTGGAAGCTCAAATACCAAATCAACTCCGTTATCTAAAGCCATGAGACTGCGATCATATTTGCTCATAATTGCAGGAGCGCCCCTTTGCACAAAATCTCCGCTCATTACAGCGATTACATAATCCGCACCCGTAATTTTTTTGGCCTCTTCAATATGGTGTTTGTGGCCGTTATGGAATGGATTATATTCTGTTATGATACCTAGGACCTTCATTATCGGCCATCCTTTCAACACTTAAATTTACATGCTCTATTATGTAATTTTACTATAGGTTACCTAAAAAGTATAGAAAAAGTACTTATTTGACTTAATTAAGTATTAAAACTACTTGTGCCAATTTAATATTTGTTCTATAATCAAGGTTGGGTGTTAATGAGATGTATTTTATTATATTGAATAAGAGATGTTAGGAAGGAGAAACATCATGAGCTTTATTGATGACATTAAATTACGAGCAAAAGGTAACAAAAAGACTATCGTATTACCTGAGACAGGTGACAGAAGAACATTAGAAGCTGCTAATACTATTCTTTCTGAAGACCTTGCAAATATTGTTTTGATAGGTAATCAGGACGAAATAATTAAAGGCGCAAATGGACTTGATTTGTCAAAGGCTACGATTATTGATCCCAAAAACACAGACAAGCTTGAGGCATATACTGATCTGCTGTTTGAACTTAGAAAAAACAAGGGCATGACTCTGGATGCGGCAAGAGAATTATTAACTAATCAACCTCTATACTTTGGAGTAACTATGGTAAAAGCAGGAGACGCCGATGGTATGGTAGCAGGTGCTGTTTACTCTACGGCTGATGTACTTCGCTCGGCACTTCAGGTAATAAAGACCGCTCCGGGTACGAAACTTGTTTCGGCCTTTTTCCTGATGGTAGTACCAAACTGTGAATATGGTGCAAATGGTACATTTATATTTGCAGACAGTGGATTAGTTCAGAATCCCTCTGCAGAAGAGCTTGCTGAGATAGCGGCAAGTAGCGCAAAGAGTTTTGAACTTCTGGTTGAGACTGAGCCTGTAGTCGGAATGCTTTCACATTCCACAAAGGGTAGCGCATCCCATCTAGATGTTGACAAGGTTATAGAGGCTACAAAGATTGCAAAGGAAGCATATCCTGACATTAAGCTTGATGGAGAGTTTCAGCTAGATGCAGCCATAGTTCCTTCTGTAGGAGCGTCAAAGGCTCCCGGAAGTGATGTTGCAGGTAAAGTCAATGTACTGGTATTCCCTGACCTTGATTCCGGTAATATTGGATATAAGCTAACTCAAAGACTAGCAAAAGCAGAAGCTTACGGACCTATTACTCAGGGCCTTGCTAAGCCTGTAAATGACCTGTCAAGAGGGTGTATCGCAGATGATATAGTCGGAGTAGTTGCAATTACTGCTGTTCAGGCACAAGCAAATAGATAAATTAATTGGAGGATATGTAAATGATAGTACTAGTAATAAACTGCGGTAGTTCATCTTTAAAATATCAGCTTATAGATTCTGATACAAAGAAGGCTTTAGCGGTTGGTATATGTGAACGAATTGGGTTAGAAATAGGGTGTTTAAAGCATACGCCAGCAGGTCATGACAAGATTGTGATTGACACAAGAATGGAAAACCATGAAGTAGCCGTATCGCTTGTACTCAATGCTCTTACAGATAAGAATCATGGCGTTATCAAAGATTTATCCGAAATTCAAGCTGTAGGACATAGGGTTGTCCATGGTGGAGAAAAGTTCTCTTCTTCTACTATAATCACAGATGAGGTAATTGATGCGATTGAAGAATGTAATGATCTTGCACCTCTTCATAATCCTGCCAATCTGATTGGTATCAGAGCATGCAAGAGCTTGATGAAGAATGTTCCCATGGTGGCAGTGTTTGATACAGCATTCCATCAGACCATGCCTGATAAAGCTTATCTATATGCTCTTCCTATGGAATATTATGATAAATATAAGATTAGAAAATATGGGTTCCATGGGACAAGTCATAGCTATGTATCTGAGCATATGGCAGATTTTTGTGGATTAGATATAAATAATTCTAAAATTATAGTATGCCACCTTGGCAACGGCGCAAGTATAACAGCCGTTCAGAATGGCAAATCCGTTGACACAAGCATGGGCTTTACGCCTTTATCAGGTCTCGTTATGGGCACCAGAAGCGGTGATATTGATCCTTCTATTATCGAGTTTATTGCTAAGAAGGAGAATAAGAATCTGGAAGAGATTATGCACTTACTTAACAAGGAATCAGGAATACAGGGTATGTCTAAGGTTTCTAGTGATTTCAGGGATATCAATGTAGCCATGGATAATGGAAATGAATATGCAAGAATTGCATTTGATGTATTTGTATACAGAGTAGCAAAATATATCGGTGGGTTTATTGCGAGCATGAACGGTGTGGATGCCATAGCATTTACAGCCGGTGTAGGTGAAAATGATCCTTTGGTACGTTATGATGTGTGTCAGTATCTACAATTCATGGGTATTACCATAGATGAGGAAGCTAACAAGGTCAGAGGTCGGGAGGCTATGATATCCACACCAGATTCAAAGGTTAAGGTGGCTGTTATACCTACCAATGAGGAGCTTGCAATAGCAAGAGCAACGGTGTCACTTTTATAAATAGGATTTTTCTGTCATTAATTAATAAAAGAACTCGTTGACAAATAAAATCACAGTAGTTATAATACAATGTAGTGCGTAATCCTATGACTTGACTATTGGAAATTCGGAGAGAGAAAATGCTTATATCTTTATCGGAAATAATGAACACAAGGGATAAAGTGGAGCACATCCTTGCAGAGTTAGAGATGGATAAAATCATCTTCGAGGGCTCTTCCTATGAATTTGCATGGAAGGATCCTGTAAGTCTCACTATTACCAATCTTGGTAATAGGGTGATTCTGATTGAGGGTTCTGTGAAGCTATCCATTATTATCTTCTGTAGCAGATGCTTAAAAAAGCTAGAATATCCCATGGATATATCTATCAAAAAAGAAATTGATTTTAAGCTTACAGAAGAAGAGAGAGCCAAAGAATTGGACGAAGCAAACTATATTACTGAATACAATCTGGATGTAGACATATTGATTAAGGGTGAAATT
>CAZDWP010000190.1:0-4648 GCA_964508985.1 uncultured Herbinix sp.
ACATGGGGAATGCAGAGATACCTGCGGCTCCAACCATGGGGTTGATTTTCTTACCTTTTTTCAAGAATAGGTTAAGAAGCTTAGCAAATAGCACGCCTCCAATAGTATCAAACACAAATGCCAGCAAGCCTAAGCCCATAATCATCAATGTTCTCCAGTTGACAAATTGATCAGCCTGCATACTGAAAGAGATCGTAATACCTAATAATAGGGTGATCAGATTTGCCAGAGTGGTTTGCGCTGTATCAGAAAGAGTATTTAGAACACCGCATTCGCGAATCAAGTTACCAAACATCAAAAACCCTACTAAAGCCACAGAGGTAGGAGCAACAAGTCCTGCCACAAAGGTAACTATAATGGGAAATAAGATACGGGTTGTTTTAGTAACGGACCCGGGATTGTATTCCATACGGATTAAGCGTTCTTTTTTGGTTGTAACTAATTTAATGGCAAAAGGCTGTACTAGAGGTACTAATGCCATATAGGAATATGCGGCTACGGCTATAGCCCCCATATATTGAGATTTCAAAATCTTTGAAACTAATATAGAGGTTGGACCGTCTGCTGCACCGATAATTCCGATAGAAGCAGCATCATTGATATCAAATCCAATTAAAACTGCAAAAATTATGGTAACAAAGATGCCAAACTGTGCAGCTGCGCCAAATAGAAACATCTTTGGGTTAGATAATAAGGGTCCGAAATCTATCATCGCACCAATACCTATAAATAGGAGAATAGGCAAAGCCTCGGAAGCTTCAATACCTACATCAAATAACCATTCAATAATTCCGGTTGCGTCTTCACTTAAGCCTGCAAGCTGCTGAGTAAGTACTCCTGAAAAAGGTATGTTAACCAATATTGCACCAAAACCCATTGGTAGCAAGAGAGAAGGTTCAAAACCCTTTACAATAGCCAAATAAATCAGCAGAGCACCGACACCGTACATTATTACTTGCTGCCAGGTAATGGCCAATAATCCTTCATACAAAAATTCCATAACGTAAGTCCTCCTTAGTCGATCAACAAAAATAAAATCGACTTAATTGTAGCTCAATTATGAGGATTGTGTCAACAGTTTTTGCTTGCTAAAAGACTATAATCATGATACCATCAAAAATGTGGATATATAGTAAAATATAATATAGGGAGATGAACAAAATGGGATCTGATTTAACTCTTTTTCAAGTGGCGTCTATTGTTATTTCAATCTTAGCTTTTGGAGTAGCTGTGTGGCTTTATCGCTGGGTTGCATCACAGCCGTCATCCAACAAAAAAGTAGCAGAAGTAGGACAACTAATTAAGAATGGTGCTAACACATTCCTTACTAAGGAATATAAGGTATTATTACGCTTTACAGTAGCTGTTGCATTACTTATTATTTTGTTTCTACCTTCACCGATTTGGAAGGGTGATATTCTAGCTAATATTACTATGGCAGTATCGTACATATTTGGTACGGTATTTTCAGGAATTGCTGGAAAAATCGGTATCAGTATTGCTACAATCGCCAATGTGAAATCTGCAGAAGCGGCAACCAAAGGAATTAAGCCATCCTTCATGGCTGGTTACCGTGGTGGTGCTGTTATGGGTATGGCGGTTGTAGGTTCTAGCTTACTTGGTGTAACACTAGTTCTTATGATAACAGGAAATACTTCTGCTTTATTAGGCTTTTCATTTGGAGCTAGCTCATTAGCTTTATTTGCTAAGGCTGGAGGCGGAATATTTACAAAGACAGCAGACGTAAGCGCTGACTTGGCTGGTAAGGTTGAGTTAGGTATTCCTGAGGATGACCCCAGAAACCCTGCAGTTATCGCTGATAACGTTGGTGATAATGTTGGTGACGTAGCAGGTATGGGTGCTGACCTTTTTGACTCCAATGTAGCATCTATGGCAGCAGCTCTTGTTATGGCAGCTTCCCTAGCTAATGCTGAGAAGAATATGGCTATGGTTCTGTGCTATGCGGGTATCGGATTACTTGCTTCGATTATCGGTGTATTTACCGCTAATATGAAGGAAGGCGGAGATCCTACCAGAGCCCTTAACATGAACACCTATGTAACAACCATAATATATGGTGTATTAACAGCTGCAGCTACCTATTTATTTGATTTTAACTGGCGCATATGGGGTGCCTCTGCTGTAGGACTTGTTGTAGGTACAGTAATTGGTATTGCCAGTGACTATTTTACTAACGATAATAAGAAGCCGGTCCATATGGTTGCTAAGGCCTGTGAAACAGGTCCAGCCTTTACCATTACATCTGGCGTATCCTATGGTCTTTTAAGTACACTTCCTGCCATGGTAGGTATCGGTGTATCTGCACTTGCAGCATATAAAATTGTTGCTCCTCTTGGAGCAGGTGGTAATGAAGTATCCTATGGTATGTTTGGAATTTCCATGGCGGCTGTAGGTATGCTTTCTATAGTGGGAATGATTATCTCTAATGATGCTTATGGTCCAATTGTTGATAATGCCCGTGGTCTTGTTGAAATGGGTGATTTAGGAGATAAGGCATTAGAAATAACTGATTCATTAGATAGCGCAGGTAATACTGTTAAGGCGGTTACCAAGGGCTTTTCTATCGGTGCAGCCGGACTTACAGTTATTGCTTTGCTCGGAGCCTTTATTACTGAGGTGAATGATGCAGTTGATGCTATGGGTGGTGTCGACGCGTTTGGAAAGAGTATTGAGAAGATTACTGGTTTTGACATGACTAATCCAATAGTATTCTTTGGATTATTGGTTGGAGCGGCAATTCCTCCTGTATTCTCTGCGATGCTGATGCTTGGTGTAGATCGTAATGCACAGCGCATGATATCTGAAATTCATCGTCAGTTCAGAGAAATAGTTGGCTTAAAAGAAGGAAAACCCGGAGTAAAACCTGAATATGATAAATGTATTGAGATTGCAACTGATGGAGCGCTTAAGGAATTGATTCCTGCAGGTCTAGTTGCTATAATATCAACATTGGTTGTTGGATTTGTAGGCGGAGTCGAAGCTGTCGGTGGCTTTATTACAGGTAATATTGTAAGCGGACTGATATTTGCCTTATTTATGTCCAATTCTGGTGGTCTATGGGATAATACCAAGAAATACATTGAAGCTGGAAATCATGGTGGTAAAAATTCAGAGGCACATAAGTCAGCTGTTATTGGTGATACTGTAGGTGATCCTTTCAAGGACACAGCAGGACCTTCCATCAACACACAAATTACAGTTGTATCATTGGTAGCATCTATTATGGCTACATTATTCCTGACATTCTCTATATTCTAAATATAACTAGAGTGAAAAACTGATTTATGATATTAAAACAGCTTTGGCAGTTTTAAACAACATACAGGAGGTTGCTTGTGTAATCATGAGCAACCTCTTTTTTTGTTATATCCTGTCCGAATTGTTGCCATATCATGGATAGTGTTGTATAATTGAACTGAGCACTATATATAGTAGTGGTACCTGGTACCAAACTCTTGGAGGCTACCATAATGAATAAACTAAGAAGGCTTAAAGGATTTTTGGGATTGTTCTTAATTATGATATTTATTCTGACCGGCTGTTCAGAAGCAGGTGGGTATTATCGAAGTGGAAAAAATTATTTTGTCAATGGAAATTACGAGGAAGCAGCTAAATACTTCACATTGGCTATAGAAGAGAATCCCAACAGAGCAGAGTATTATATTGATTATGGTATGGCGCTAATTGGACTCTCACGTTATGATGAGGCTGTAAAAGAATTTGATCGTATTATTATGGATAAAAAGATTGATCTTGTTTTAGGGAATAATAAGCGTGCCTTAAGAGGTAAAGGAATAGCTTATCTTAATATGTTAAATTACAAAGAAGCAATTAATCATTTTGATGATGCACTTAGTATCAGTGTATTATCAGACTTGAATATGGATATATTGTATTACAAGGGAAAAGCACTTATGTATTCCGGTGCATACAAGGAAGCAACAGAGACCTATACTGAGATAATCAATCAGTATGGAGAGGAAGCGCATATATTGGCGAATCGAGCTTATACATATCAAAAAACCGGTGAATATGACAAGGGTTTGGAGGATTATGATAAGGCGATTGCATTAGAAGCGAATAATTATGAACACTACTTTAGAAAATACTATCTTCTTAGGGATATGGGTAGAGATACCGAGGCTAAAGAGGTATTAGGCCAGGCCGCGCAGATTGAGGTAAAGACAAAAGCCGATAAGTTTAGTCTTGCAAAGATTCATTTTTATCAGGAGCTTTTTGATCAGGCATTCCCCGAGTTAAGTGAGAGCTTTGCAAATGGATTCATAGATGCATATTTCTATATTGGTGAAATATATACTAATAGGAAGGACTATTCCACAGCAAAGTATTATTATGAGAAATATATTGAAGAGGGTGGTACTAATACTCCAGAAGTATATAATCAGCTTGTGTCCTGCCTAATTAAATTGGGAGAATATGAACAGGCTTTACCTTATTTGGAGACGGGATTAGGATATGCGGATAATGACATTATGAGGGTATTATTAAAAAATGAGATTATTGTATATGAGAAGCTGGGGGATTTTGAGAAGGCTCTAGATAAGATTGAAAGTTATGTATCTGCTTATCCAAATGACGAGGATGCAAGGAGAGAAAAAACCTTTGT
>CAZDWP010000191.1:0-4644 GCA_964508985.1 uncultured Herbinix sp.
CTCCTGTCTTGGATCAGCCTCCTCCTCGTCCTCAGCAACAGGAACAGGTAAAAGCATCCTAGACTTAATATTAATTAAAGTAGCGGCCATAACAAGAAACTCGCTCATTAGCTCAAGATTTTTTCTTTCCATCTCTTTTATGTATTCAAGATATTGCTCAGTGATTTCTACAATTGGAATATCATATATATTTATTTTGTTTTTATCAATCAAATGAAGCAAGAGGTCTAAGGGACCCTCAAATGCATCTAGTTTTACACTAATACTCATAATGCCTCTTTTCTTATTTTTTCTTATTTGTTCTTTTTTAATATTATCTGAACCAGTTCTGGTGGATTCAAGAACCTTGGCATTAATGAATGACTTCCTAAGCCTCTTGATATCAACATTTGACGGCCATCTCGTGTATATTGTCCTGAATCATATTTTGGAAATAATTTAACCTGAGGAGATAAAATACCCCCTATAAAAGGTAAGCGTATTAGTCCTCCATGCATATGACCTGATATAGTCAAGTCTGCTCCCCACTCTATATAATCAGAAAAATATATTGGATTATGTGCTATAAGCAATTGATAGCCTTCCTTACTGCTATTTCCGATTTTGCTTATAATTTCATCTTTAAGCTTTAATTTATTTCCTCTTGCATAGAAATCAGTTGAAATAGAAAGACCTGTAATAGTGAGCTTACTATTATTATATTGCAACACAATACTATTATTATCTAGTAAATGTAGACCTAGCTGCTTAAGCCTTATTTTATAGATAATCCAGGATTCATAAAGAGCGTTATGCTTCTTATCTTCCTCCCCAATAACTGTATTTGCCAAGTTTTCAAAATATTGCTCGTGGTTGCCGAATCCATAATAAACCGGATAATGCTCTGAGATCTCCTTAATAAGATTATACGCTTTCCCAGGATAACAGGGTTTTCCTTTTGTAACCATGTCCCCCGCTATTATAACAAAATCCGGCTTTTGTTCCAATATTCTTTTAATAAGTTTCTTATAGTTTTTACCAAAACCTTTATTGTGAAGGTCAGCAAGAACTACAAATGATAAGTTATGGATATCATCACCCAATTTATCGGAATGTATAAAGTATTTTGTTTTTACAATCATCCTTTGTTCAAGGAAAGACCAGAATATGAATATTATTAATAAACCGACAATAATCCAGATGTATGTCATACTGTCTCCTTTCTGGTTATATTATGTAGTGGACTAATATCCATCCATTATAATATAACTGTAAGCGTAAAAGGTGTCAATAAAGATTATTGTATAAGGTACTAGTTATAGGCTATAAAATACTTTTTGATAGATTTGATCAAGTTGTTTTTGTATCCAGCTTTATCGACCTTTTCTTTTGCTAGGATGTCAACGCTTCCAATCTTTTCATTTTCATAATAATATATAATATCTCCGATTTTATCCTCTGTAGTTATAGGAGCGGGGACTTTATCAAATAATATAATTTCTTTTCTGATGCTTTCGGGTGCTATGCCTTTCGTACATAGATATGAGAAATCACCTGCTGTTCTACCGTATACATAGTCGGATACTCCCTTTGTTATTTTTACTGGGTCCAGATTTACATCCTTATGGTCATCTACATATACAGAATAATTTGCAAAACCGTAATTTAGTAACTTCGCTGCCTCCATAAACCTTGTTTTAGTATCAGGAGCAGCTAAGATTACCGCGATTAAATCCATATTATTACGTCGTGCAGTTGCAGATAGACAGTATTTTGCAATACTTGTGGAACCAGTCTTAAGTCCGGTTATACCTTTATATGACTTAATTAGCTTGTTGGTGTTCGTTAGTCCGAATTCTGTTCTTCCTTTTTTTGTTGTATGTACAAATGTATCCATCCAGACAGTGCAATAGTTACTAATCTGAGGGAATTTAGTTATAAGCTCTTTGGACATTAATGCAATATCATAGGCTGTAGTATAGTGGTCATCTGTATCCAAGCCAGTGCAATTAACAAAATTCGTATTATTCATTCCTAGTTCTTTTGCTCTGTCATTCATTCTAGCAACAAATTCTTCATGGGAACCCGCAATATACTCTGCCATGGCTACTGATGCATCATTTGCACTGGCAATACTGATGCACTTTATCATTGTATCTACATTTTGAACCTCATAAGGTTCAAGATAAACCTGTGAACCACCCATAGATGCAGCATGCTCAGATACGCTAACATCATCCATAAGGTTTATCTTTCCTTCCTCCAAGGCTTCAAAAATCAATAATAAGGTCATAACCTTGGTAATACTAGCTGGCTTCAATTTCTCATCCTTATTCTTATCAAATATAACTGTTCCTGTCGATGCCTCTATTAATACAGCAGAATGTGTTGCCAACTCCATCTTAGGGTCTGATATTGCAGTTACAGGTATAACATCTTTTATCTCTGGTTTGTTCATTTTTATTTTTGCGTTTATTAGAGCGTTTGGTAGCAAAAGAAGAAGAATTAATGAAATAAGTAAGGAAGATAATTTTTTCATTTTATACTCCGCTAAAATTCTATTATTACTATTTTAATCCATGCTATACTATTTTAGACCAATCCTTATATTAATTTGTCTACAATATTTTTATTTTACTGCTACACTACATTTTAGAATTTTTCCTTTTACTTTGATAATAATTGTTGTATTGCCAGTTTTTATTGCCTTAACCTTACCAAATATATTAACAGTGGCAATATTGGAATTTGTGCTTTTATATTTTGCAAAGAAAACAGGTCCTTTTACTCCCAATCGATATGTATCACCCACATCTAGATCAAGTTGTTTTTTATTTATGTCTATAACCTTAACTCGACATTTCAATCTTTTTCCATCGACCCTAGCTATTATAAAAGCTTTTCCTGTCTGATATGCATATACTCTCCCATTGAAATTAACTCCCGCTACACGAAAGTTTGTCGAATAAAATTTGACCCTTTTATTAATTCCATTTACAAAAAGTCGAAACTCCTCGTCCTTAACAAGATATACCTCCTGCCTATTAAGATGTAGACTAAACGGAAGGATAATACTTTTTCGATAAAAAAGACTAGAGTTTCGATATAATGAAAATATTACTATTATAAGTAATGCAAAAATTATTATTCCTTTATAAGGTTTTTTTATTAACCTTCTTTTACTATTTAATACGCTCATGAAATCCTCCGCTACATCATAATATATCTTAGTATATTTTATGATGTAACAGATATATATTACCTTATTTCTTTAACTCCATCCTTTGTAACCACACTATATATATATGGAGGGCGAGCGACTTTTTCCTTGCTGATAATATAAGCATTAAGTAATCTCTTCTTAGCTTCCTTTCTCTTGCTATCATCATTTGCATATAGAGTTGCAAGAGTCTCGTTCTTTGTTACCTTATCTCCTAATTTCTTGTGTATGGTAATTCCCACACCTAAGTCAATTTTACTGTCCTTTGTTATTCGTCCGCCTCCTAAAATCAAGGAAGCCATACCAATTTCATCAGTTTTTATTTCATTTACATAACCATCCGAAGGAGATTTAACCTCATAAATTATTGTACCCATCTTAAGAAGCTCCGGATTATAGACAAATTCACTATCTCCACCCTGCGCATGAATAAATTCTGCCATTTTGTCTAATGCTGTCTTGTTATTTATTGTCTCAATTAATAATTCTCTACCTTCCTCGGCAGTAGAAACTCTTCCTGCACCAAGAAGCATATATGAAGCCAAAGTAATGCTTACCTCAAGTAGATCATCAGGGCCCTTTCCGTAAAGGGTTTCTATGGCTTCTTTTACCTCTAATGCATTTCCGACAGCTCTTCCTAGAGGCTGATTCATATCTGTTATAACCGCAAAGGTTGGCTTGCCTGCTAATGTCCCGATTTGAACCATTTCATTTGCCAATGCTAAAGAATCCTCATAACTCTTCATAAAGGCACCGCTTCCAGTCTTAACATCGAGTACAATTACATCTGCACCTGAAGCTATCTTCTTGCTCATGATACTAGAGGCTATGAGCGACATATTATCGACTGTTGCTGTTACATCCCTAAGGGCATATATTTTCTTATCAGCAGGTGCAAGATTGGCCGTCTGGCCTACAATGGCAAGCTTTATCTCATTAATATTTTCTATAAATTTATCTGAGGATAAAACAGTTGAAAAACCCGGGAAGCTTTCGAGCTTATCTATGGTTCCTCCGGTATGTCCAAGGCCTCTACCTGACATCTTAGCAACCGGTATTCCCAATGACGCGACCATCGGGCTTAATACGAGAGAGGTCTTATCTCCCACACCTCCTGTGCTATGCTTATCCACCTTAACTCCATGAATAGCCGATAGATCCAATATGTCTCCGCTGTTTGCCATAGAAACCGTAAAATTAGCTGTTTCCTCATGAGTCATTTTATTAAGGCATACTGCCATTAAAAATGCTGACATTTGATAATCTGGTATGTCACCCTTTGTATATCCCTTAATTATGAATTCTATTTCTTCTTTACTAAGCTCAACCTTATTCTTCTTTTTATTAATTAATTCATACATTTGCATCTGTCATCACTCCATTTTGTTTTATTGTGGGGTAGGTTGTGGCTACTTTGGCAGATTAGCCTCCAACGCCTACGGCGT
>CAZDWP010000192.1:0-4634 GCA_964508985.1 uncultured Herbinix sp.
TCTATTTTGCAACTTCCCATTCATGGACATTAATAAATGTTCCATATACATCAGGTACTGCATTCTTAAGACGATTATTAACCGCTCCTATGGCACTGATGATATAGGCAGATATCATGGGAACCTCCTGTTGAGTTATATCAGTAATTATGCGGTATTGTTTTATAATTTCATCCATGTCAGTTATTTTCTGTGTCATATCAAGAGCTTGTGCAATATCATCATTATAATATCTGGTCCAACCGCCCTTTGACAGTAACCAGCTAATATCTGTATAGGGGTCTACAGGAGTATAGGTATATTGTACTGCCAATAAATCAAATTCACCTGTTCCAGCTATTGAGAGCAAGGATGCAATATCCACTGTATTGATCTTTATATTAAGACCAATCTCTCCAAGCTTTGCAGCTATAAAGCTTGCAATCTGTACAAATGTGGTGTCACCGCTATTCACATAGAAGGTATACTCTGTCGATTTATCCCAGCCGTCTTCCGCCGCTTCATTAAGAAGCTCTATAGCCCTATCCGGATCATAAGCTACTGGAGTTACATCATCATAGAAGGGACCTGCACTGGCTAAGAAGGCTTCTACTACTTCTCCCTGTCCTTTCAATAAATCCTTCAGTATCATCTGACGATCAATTCCGTATAAAATCGCCTGGCGAATTCTTGCATCAGTTACCCGCTCAGTATTAAAGAAAATAGACTGATTTGTTACCGGTGTTCCGTCATATACTGTAATTCCATCAAGCGCTCTTACAGAATCATAATCCTCCTGTAAAACCGCACCGGTAGTCTGCTGTACAAGGTCAATTTCACCTGATCTAAGCCCAGCAAGAAGCTGGCTAGCTGTAACAACCTTTATATTTAGATTCTTAATTTTGGGTGCTCCCAAAAAGAAGTTCTCATTTGCTTCAAGGGTTACATAATGATTTAAATCCACATCTTTAATAAAATAAGGTCCGCTTATTACGGTTGGAGCATTAAACCAGTCATATGATAACAGGTCTGCCCTAGGTACATCTTTAAGAACATGCTCAGGCAGTGTAAGAATATAACGGCCAAAGATGTTCGTAAAGGAATGCAATGCCATCTCGGCCTTTGTGCTTATCTGTACTGTATGCTCATCAACAGCAACAACTCCGCTGACTGATGTTGCACCCTGCTCAGCATATCCGTCGTCTCCGGTTCCTACTATCTTCTCCATAGACATTCCTACGCTTCCTATTTCAGGGCTGGTCCAAAGTAAATAAGTGAAAACTACATCCTCTGAGGTAACCGGCTCACCATCGGACCAAACTGCATCCTCATCTAAATGAATGGTAAACGTCTTATTATCCTCTGTAGTAATTTCTTTTGCTAACTGACTTTCGAATTCTAAATCATGATTAAGCTCCATTAATGGTAAAAATGCTAATGATGTTGTATATTTAACTACCTCTGTGCCATCCTGCAAAAGAGGATTTACCGAGCTAAGTGAATCTGTTACACCAACGTTAACAATATCATTCGAGCTTTTGTCCTTATTGTCTTCTGTTATATCTTTATCGGAAGAATTATTCGTATCATTATTCGAATTATCTTTTTGATTATCTTTCGAGCATGCGGCTAATGATGCCGAAATTATAAATGTAAATAGCATAATTAATAAAAGTTTTCCTGTCTTCTTCATAAAATCACCGTTCCTTTTCTATTTGCTAATGTTAATATTTTATTTACTATAAAGTAAATAACTTTAGAATCTTTATTTTTAGTATGTTTCCATACTATTTTGATATGCATACTATAATATAGTTACTAATAACATTTGTCAATTGATTACTAATAACTATTTAGCTTTTTGATAAGCTATTCTCTCTGCACCGTCCTCAAGATAAATAATCCCGCATTTATTAAATCCGTTCTTAGTAAGGAAGTTTTGCATGATTATATTATCCTCGTGAGTATCAATTCGGATGTTCGGCCATTTATCAAGGCACCAATTCAGACAAAATGAGGCAACACCCTTCTTACGGTTGCCGGATGCTATCCTATGAACCACACCATATGGTTCATCATTAATCCAACTACCTTGGTATATATTAAGATAAGTAGGATCGGATCCAATATTAAAATAGAAGACAGCTAGAATCTGATTATCTTCCACACATACATAGCTTTTTTCATCATATATGTCTTGCTTAATTAATTCAATATTCGGATAACCGCCTCCCCATTGGTTGGGGTTACCATTCTCTCTCATATGTTTTCTGGCGTCATCATATATTTCCATGGCCTTATCTAAATCATCTAAAATAGTCTGTCTTATATCCACTCTTTGTCTCCTTAATTATGCTAATATGAGTATTAGTATTCTACACTAATTGATTGCAATACGCAAATATCATAACAATCAATTTAATTCTTTCTTACTTATTATACGTTATAACCGAACCCTTTCTCTTTAATATATTAAGCTCTAAAATAATATAGATAATAGAAACTAGACCAGTAATACCATCAGATAGAGCATTACTTATATATATTCCCCTTATTCCCAGTCTTGGTGCCAATATAAGTATTGCAGGAACAATTATTATTCCATACCTTAAGAAAGCTAATATACTGCTAAGCTTAGTCTTATCAACCACCTGAAAGTATTGCGAGCTTACAGTCAGAGGTCCTACAATCGGAAGCATACACAGATGAAATCTAATACCTGCCGATGTAATCTCTATCAGAGCTTTATCATCTGTGAATATTGAAACCAATAGCTGTGGAAACAGCAGTATTATTATAAACAATAATACTGATATCAAAAAAGAATAGAACAAGGCCAGTTCCAGGGACCTTCGTACCCTATCATATTTTTTTGCTCCCCAGTTATAGCCGCATATGGAGTTGTTACCCTGAACAATCCCTATGACTATCATATGATAAAAGCTATATATGGAAGCCATTATCGTTATAGCTGCAATATCAAGGTCAGTACCATACTTAAGTAGATTCCTATTTATAAAGAGATTTACAGCAGCAGCTAATATCTGAATATAAAAGGATGGCATACCCAGCTTTAGGCTTTTACCAAGTAAGCTTAACTCACTGCTAATTCTCCTTAGCTTTAGATTGATTACAAAATCCTTTCTCTTAATAAATGCATAAATCACATATACAGTCAAAGTGGTCTGGGAGATAACCGTGGCAATAGCCGCACCCGCTATTCCCATCTTAAAAACAAATATAAACAGTGGATCTAGTATTATATTCATCACCGAGGTAATGACAATAATTTTCATTGAGACACCGGCTTTACCGATAGAGCGTAAGGAATTGTTTAAGCAATATCCTGGAATACCTATTATGGAGCCTACAATTATGATTATTATATATTCCTTTGCATAGGGTAATACATTATCAGATATAGACAGAACACTCAATATCGGGTCTAAAAACACTATAAATAATATGGTAAAGGAAATTAAAAAAATTACTATATATTTTAATGCAAGAAATAAAATATCCTCAGCTTCATCCTTCTTACCTTCGCCCAGCTTTATAGAAATCAGAGCAGAGGTTCCAACCCCCACTAATAATATAAAGGCCATCTGTATAATTTGAACAGGCATAGTAATTCCCACTGCGGTTAATGCATAGGAGCTGATTCTACCTACATAGATTCTGTCTACAATATTAAAAATCGCACTGCTGAGCATCCCAAGGATTGCTGGTATACTAAGCTGCCATAGAAGCTTTGATATCCTTTCAGTTCCCAGATTCAATATTTTTCCCTCGCTTTAAGTTTTTGTGATTAGCATTGTCAAATACAAAGTATTCATATAATAATATCATAAAAAAGATACCCTATTATTCTACTATGAATTAGATTTAAACTCAACAAGAATAAAATATATACATAATAATACAGTACCATTACTTGTTATTACAGGCTTCTAATATCTATTTTGATGTTTATAAATTCAGAGGATAACTCTTATTTAATTAATATAAAAACACCATTGTTAGCGTCCTTTGCTTTACAATGGTGTTTTTTAAAGCTTTTGTTAATCTTCAGATTCTGAACTTATTCCAAATAATTGCATCATATAATCCTGCTGTTCATTTAGAATACGTACAACCCTAATTTTATCAAGCTCTAAATGATAGAAAACATAATTTTTCTCTGTATATATATAGTGATAATCTGTTGGGGTATCTATTTGCTTAGATAAATTCACCCCTAATAACGGATACTTCTCCAATCTTCTAATATCCGAAATAATCTTTCTTAATATTCTCTCCGAGACAGACTCTCCCCAATTTTCAGTAATATAATCACGTAAAGATTGTAAATCCTCTAGTGCTTTAGGTGAAAATTCGATGTTTGCCATATTTATAATCCCAGTTTAGCTTCAACATCCTGTGCAGAAAGCCACCCTTTTTCTCTAGCAGATTTCTCGCCTTCTTCCAGATTGGAAAGCAAGCGTATTGTCGACTTCAATCTATCAAGTTCCTTTAATTTGATAATTGCATATTCGCCTCTGCCATTTCTGGTTAAATAAACCGGACTATCTTCCCTAACTTCATTGAGTACATCTGTATAATTTCTTAAATCTGAAACAGGCTTAATATTTGGCATAATCATCATCTCCTTATAC
>CAZDWP010000193.1:0-4617 GCA_964508985.1 uncultured Herbinix sp.
AAATATTCCACTTCATTCGGTGCCAATGAAAAAAATATAAACCTTGCATGGTCACCCATAATCTGTAGCCAGAATCGGTGTTCCATCAAGGTTATATCAAATGTTCGAACTTCGTCCATATCTAAGCCTCCTGCATATTTCTTTACACTTCATGTATATGCAAAAGGTAGACAAAATATTGTCAAGAGTTACGATAATCCTCTAAAGCCTCGACCGATTATCTCGCTTGTATTAGTGATAAAAAGAAATGCATCGGGATCAATCTCTTTTATAAATGTTCTTAGTTGGACGGCTTGTGCACGATTCATAACTGTTAATATAATTTTCTTATCCTGATCTGTAAAAGCCCCCTTAGCATCAAATACAGTTGCGCTACGGTGAAGCTTATGAGTAATAAAGACACTGATTGGCTTAGGATCCTTACATATTATAGTAAAGTATTTGTTGAGGTTCAGGTTCTCTATTACATCGTCAATCAAAGTAGATTTTATCAATAAACCTAACATCGATAAAAATCCTGTAGTTATGTCAAATACTAAGAAGGTAGCTACAGTTAGGAAGAAATCAGTTAGTAAAAGGGCAAGGCCAATATCTATATTAGTGTATTTCTTTAGGAGCATGGCAATAACATCTGTTCCTCCGGTAGAAGAGCCTATATTAAAGAGAATGGCTGAACCGACCGCAGGCAGAATTACTGCAAAGGATAGTTCAAGCATGGGCTCAGAAGTCAGAGGGCTCTTTAGTGGAGCTACAATTTCCAATAGCTGTAATGATAATGACATAAGTATGGTACCATAGGCTGTTCTATTACCAAAGGTTTTTCCTAAGAATAAGTAGCCAATTACCAACAATACCAGGTTTAGTACTAATACAATAGTACCCGAGCTAATAGCATTTCCTAATAAGTCGCTAAGGATAATCGCAATACCGGTAACACCACCTATGGAAAAATTGTTAGGGAACTTAAAAAAATAGACCCCTACTACTACCAGAAGTACACCGATTGTAATCATTATATATTCATTTATTTTACTTCTTAATTGGTTTTGCTCTTTCATAGTTACCTCCATTTATAACTGCTATATCAACACAAATTATGATATCTATCATTAGAAAAGTCAAGCCAAATCAAATAAACCAAAAAAAGGATGGAACTATAATAGTATTATTTGCGTCTAATTTATATAAATCACAAAAGAATAATTAGCACAAGTATTTTTCTTGTTGGATTTAAAGAGAAGTACATAACAATTCAATAGCGACTTATTAAACAAGTAATGAATAGGAGGCATAATATGATTAGAAGAAACTTATTAAAAACATTTGCATTAGGCCTATGTATATCGGCTTTATTTGCAGGTAGAATTGATGTGGGTACAGCATATGCGCAGTCAGGAGAAGTAACATCACCTACACTTGGAGCTACTATAAGCGCTGATAATGAACTATTTGAAATACAAGGTAAGATGGATCAGTATTTATTTGTAGATCATGTGGAAGAAATAGAAGCGATGGGCTTTAAGGTTATCTATACTGGAGTAGCTGATGACTATGTGGAGGTAGGAATTACACCGTTTAATGAAGAATATGCTGCATTTATATATGATGAATTTAGCGATGAACTGGTAAAGGTTGTAGATAGTGAGGAAGTATTCGTATATGATGTTCCTGAAGATGCTCCTGATACTATACCAGAAGATACCGATAATGCAAAATCACCTATAATTGATATGGGAGATACAGCTGTATCTGACAGTGATACCGATGATGAAGCCATGATAAAAGAGAGAGAACAGCTTTTGGCTGATGCTGAGGAAAAACTAGATATTCAGATAGAATCTGTAGGAGGAAGTGATGAGCCTTCGGAGGAAATGGATCCAGAACTTATACGGCAGACCGGCCTTGTAGCTGATTTACCCGAAGCTGATTCTGCTGAGGTTATTTCAGAAGATGGTACTGATATAAGACTTGTATCTGCTGAGGATGATATGGTAACAACGACCTCAGCTGGTGATGTTGAGAATGTAAATAAGGGGTTACCCACAGTAAGCATAGTTGCTATAGTAGCAGTCGGAATACTTATAATCGGCGGAACGACATACACATCAATTAGGAAGAGAGCAGTTAAAAAGGATAAATAACAAACAATCATTAAGCCGTTATTTCATATGAATTAACGGCTTTTTGCGGTGTGGCCAGTCATAGTGTGATTTTTACTAATGGTTAGCATCCTACACAATTCTGAATATATAGAAGATAAGTTAAAATGTTATTTACAAAATATGGAATTCAATGTTATACTAGTACATAAGAAATATTTATTATTATGTATAATTCTTTGTGGTATAATTGGTGTGAATATAATGGATACGTTTAAATTGCAAATGATAGGAAAAATTAATAGTTAAAGTGAGCTTATCTATAGAGTAGCCAAACAGAAAGAAGGAAATAACATGAATGTTAAAGTATATGAAAATGCAGATTCGTATTTAAATAATAATGAAGAAGTACTTTTAGAACAGGAGGCTATAAGTCAGCTGATTTTGTATGATGCTTACAAAGCACGTCAGAAGGCTTACGATGATAATGAGGGGTTGTTCGGGGTGGTTATGGATGAAGATTTAACAATATTGCATTTTTCTAATGTGCCACCACGTAATTTATCAATTTATATAGAGGATGATAGTAAGGATGTTCGCCAAGCAGCCATGCTTTTGGCAGATTATTTAGCAGATAATCAAATTATCCCTGAGGGACTAAATGCAAAGTATGAGGTATGTGAGGCTTTTATAGAGCAATTTGGAAAGTGCATTAAATGTACATTTGCAGAAAGAATGTCACTTGATATAATGGAAATTAGTCAATTAATAGATATTAAGCCCTCAGAAGGCAAAACCAGACTTGCGATACCAAATGAAGTAAAGCTGTTAACAGAATGGATGATACAGTATCAGATTGAGGCATTAGCAAAGGAAGTAGATTATGAATCTGCATTGGTAAGCACAAGTAAACTGATAAATAACAATAAGCTTTATGTATTTGAAGATCCACAGCAAATATTAGTATCTATGGCGGCAGCCACCAGGCAACTTTCCAGAGGGATAGCAATCAGTTATGTATATACACCTGAGGAATATAGGGGTATGGGATATGCGGCTACAAATATATATAACATCAGCAAAAAATACCTTAATGATGGCAATGAGTTCTGTACACTATTTGTAGACAAGAAAAACATGCTGTCAAAGCGTGCCTACGAGAAAGTTGGCTACAATGTTATAGATGATATGTATGAATATAAACTACTTCAGGCCTAATCAGATACTGAAGTATACATAATAAAGTCAGGAGCTATGTCGAAATATGCAAAGGGCGCACAAGTATGAACCTCACCGTTCTTATAACGGTGCATTATGGTTATACCTGTGTACCCTTATTAATTTTGAAGCCTATCTTTTATAGGCTTTAGCTTAGAACACTTGATTTTACTAATAGAGGATAGTAAAATATCAATTAAGCTAATATGAAATATTATGATTTATATAGAGGATATGATATAGGTAACAAAATAATGTATAGAAAGGGAACATGCATAATGAAGAAGATTAGATGGGGTATACTTGGGAGCGGTAATATAGCCGCAACATTTGCTACTGCGCTTAATTTCATGGAAGACTCTTCACTGGACGCGGTGGCTTCAAGAAATGATATTCGTGCTAAAGAGTTTGCAGAGAGATTTAATATAAATAAAGCATATGCTAGCTATGAGGAGTTAGCCAAAGATCCTGATATAGATGTCATTTATATTGCGGTCCCCCATACGGAACATAGGAATATGGCGGGGTTATGTATCAAAAATAAAAAAGCAGTATTATGTGAAAAACCATTTACTATTAATAGCAAGGATAGCGAAGAATTAATAAATATGGCAAAAGAGCATAATGTGTTTTTAATGGAGGCTATGTGCACAAAATTTCTTCCTGTCAATCTTAAGGTTAAGCAATGGATTAAGGAAGACAAGATAGGAAAGGTGCTTCATATAATTGCGAAGTTTGGTTTCCGTTCGGATTATGACCCGGGGAGTAGGTTATATAATCCTTCTCTTGGAGGAGGAGCCCTATTGGATGTAGGAGTATATCCTATATCCTATACTACGTTTCTACTTGATAGGGTACCTGATAAGATAATAAGCAGCGCAATAATAGGTGCAAGTGCTGTCGATGAACAGAATGTGTTTATATTTCATTATAATGATGGTGTCCTGGCAGACCTTAGCTCATCAATATCCTGTGAAACGGGTGAAGATGCTTTGATTGTAGGTGAAAGAGGCATCATAAAGGTTGACAGGTTCTGGAGGGCTGAATCTGCTAGGCTGTATGATAATAGCTATAAATTTATAGAGGAATATAAGGAACCATTTAAGGCAAATGGTTATGAATATGAGGCAGCAGAGGTGAATCGTTGTCTGAGGGAGGGCCTAAAGATAAGCCCCCTTAATCCTCTTACGGATACACTTAATAATATGAAATTGATGGATGAGATTCGCAAGCAGTGGGGGCTTGTCTATCCTGGAGAGTGAAGAATTCACAAATTCGTCATAGATATTTGCTAATATAG
>CAZDWP010000194.1:0-4600 GCA_964508985.1 uncultured Herbinix sp.
ATAATCATTCCAACAACAAGATGATTATAACAATAAAGGAAAAAAAGGTCAAGTCCTTTTATCTCTGATTCTGGATAATTTACCAGTTCTAACCGGTTCTCCTTTATCTAACTAATAATCTCAAGTCAGACGACTATATCGTAGTCAAAATCTTTGTAGGGATAACCCCTTACTCCTCGCATTCACCTTACAGTCTTTTCCTTGATAGCAGCTTTAGAATAGGATGTGACTTCATCTGCTAGCATGGATATTGTGCCATAAGGGTCCTGTCTCATTGCTTTGACTATGAATATATAATGCACCTTGTATGTGTCAAATATATGTCATGGTTTTGTCATAATTAGATTATTTTTAAGATATCCTCCACTTTAGCCCTCATTCTATTGGTTTCGCATATTGTATCATGCTTGATATCGGCTAAATGTATCTCTTCCATTGCAGCAGGTATCTGTGTACCTGAAATCTCCCTAAGAATTATAGCCTGTTCATAATCATCCTCAGGTACATCCTTTATACCTACAGCACCAAGTACACTCTCTGCGAATTTATATGGGCTGGCGGTTGATACAATAATAGTCTTGGCAGAATTATTTTCTCTATCAAGATACTTAGCATATACACTTGCTGCAACTGCCGTATGAGTATCCATAACATAACCGGTTTCAGTATATACTTTATGAATTACAGCCATGGTTTCATCAATTGTGGCATAGCCACCAACAAAGGTATCAAGCTTTTTTCTCATATCAGAGGTTATTTCATACCTTCCAGTCATTGATAATGCCGTCATAAGCTCCATGGTCTTGTCTGAATCCTCTCCTGCTATGTGATAAATCAGTCTTTCCAGATTGCTGGATACAAGTATATCCATGGACGGGGATATTGTCAGTATGAATTCACGATTACGGTCATATACACCAGTTTGAAAGAAGTCATATAAAACCTTGTTATCATTGGAAGCACATATCAGCTTCTCTATGGGTAGCCCCATCTGCTTTGCATAATATGCTGCAAGAATATTACCAAAATTGCCTGTAGGTACTACAAAGTTAATTTTCTCTTCAGCTAAAATCTCATTCCTTCTATACAATTCAACATATGAGTAGATATAGTATATGATCTGTGGAAGTAGTCGTCCAATATTGATGGAATTGGCTGATGAGAACCTGTATCCCGCCTCACTCATTCTTTTTTCTAGATCTCGGTCTCCAAATATCTTCTTTACTCCTGTCTGTGCATCATCAAAATTACCACGAATTCCTATAACATAGGTATTGTCTCCCTTTTGGGTTACCATCTGTTTTTCCTGTACACTGCTTACTCCATCCTTAGGATAAAAGACTATAATTTTAGTCCCTTCAACATCAGCAAAGCCTGCCAGAGCAGCCTTACCGGTATCTCCAGATGTAGCTGTAAGTATAACGATTTCATCGGATATATTATTCTTTCTTGAGGCCGTGGTCAGAAGATGAGGTAAAATGGAAAGTGCCATATCCTTAAAGGCAATGGTTGCTCCATGAAACAGCTCAAGATAATGAAGTCCACCCACTTTTTTCAGAGGAGCTATATCAGGGCTGTCAAACTTGTCGTCATAAGCTCTACTAATACAATCCTTGATTTCCTCTTCCGAATAATCCGTCAGATAAAGCCTTAGCACTTCATAAGCCAGCTCGAGGTAATTCATTCTGGCAAGCTCAGCTATGGGTATGGTCAGCTGTGGTATGGCCTCCGGCACATATAATCCTCCATCCGAAGCCAATCCCTGAAGAATTGCTTGAGATGCCGTAGCCTTTAAATTACTATTTCTCGTACTATGATACATTAGATTCATATTCTTTAAGTCCCCTTTATTCGATATAAAAAATCCGCCTGTTAGGGCGGATTATATCATATCTTTTTATTAGATTCCAGTATTTATAGATTTTTATTTAAAAAATTCATGACCTCCATGCTTGAAAAGCCAATTAAGATTATTGTCAAACCATTTTATGCTGCTCTTTCTTGCAAGTCTTCTGGCCATAAAATATACAGCCCCCTCAGAATAATCCTCACCATCAATGGCTCTTTGGACCGCTTCCTTGGTATCGCTAGTTATCTTTACATTCCAGAATCTCTTGTCAGATATAGGAGAAAACTGATATACGTCCCCGTCCTTCTGAAATATAACTTTCTCAACACTATCAGGAAACTTGTCGTCTGCCATACGATTGAAGATAACATTAGCTATTAATATTTTACCGATTATATCCTCTCCAGTTGCTTCTGACTCAACAATCTGCTCAAGCATCTTTGTTTCTTCCTTAGTGAGTGTTTTTTTATTACTAGATAAATCTTTTGTAGCTATACCTGACGTCGAGAAGCTTGAGATTTCTTTCTCATCGTTCTCAGTAAATACTTCGTTCTTACTCATATGGACCATCATGCGTCCATATTCCTCATCATTCATGCTATGACCTAATAGCCAGTTTGTATCATCAGAATCATCAGCTACTGATGCAGATATAGATTGCTGGTAGTTATCATTGTATTTGTGAATATAGTCCATCCGATATTCTACCTGATAGCTATTATTCATATTTTCGGAAGTATCATGTTGGTTATCGATATTCGCATTTTCATCCTTTAGTGTAATTTGATTTATTCCTTCAGATTGTATGTTCAAACCATTTGCTTTGGACTTAACATTGTATAATGTATCAGATCCGATAACCAGCAAAAGGAATGACAAGGTATATGCTGCAAATACCATGTATGTACCATGGGTAAATTCACGCAGCTTTTTCTTCTGAAGAAATGAATTTATGATTGTCATATTAATAATCCTCTTTTCTTTTCCGGTAATATATACTTATATACACCGAGTTTCCATATATTGGTTTTCTTGGTAATGCTAACCTGCATTATATGTCCCGTGAATTTTAGTGTCAATAAGAAAAGTGAAAATTCGTGAGATACAACCATTTCTTTTTTCTATTATTTTACATTGATAGTTATTTCTCCTAACTTACTAATATCAATTATTCATTTATTTGTTAATATCACACAAGCATATTTTAACAAATTATTAAGATATTATTAAATATTTTATGCTGGAACATGGAAATCTATACATATTCTACAGAAATAGTACGATTTTTGGGCATTTGTGGGCTTTTCTACATCACAAGAATGTAATATTTTGTTAACATTTAACATTGTAATACTGTCATTGATACATATCAAATAATTTGATATAGTTTTATTGGACATCCATAAAACTTAGACGGAGGATATTTATGTTAGCAGGTGTATATTTTGCCCGTAAAAAAAGCGGTGAACCGTACTACAGAGCTTCCATCACCTATAGCGGCAAGCATATAAGCTTGGGAAGTTATTCTACTGAAATAAAAGCCCATAAAGCATATAAGCTAGCGGGAAGCCTACTTAGCAATTCATCCAAATGGAAAATTGACAATTACCCCTCTTCCTGCCTGTTATCCTTCCACAAATGGATTGTCTTATGTAATGTAAGGGATAACAAAATATATATAAAAAATCCCATATACATTAAGAGGCTTTACTTCTTATATTATATAGAGAGAAATATTGTACTTAAATTCGACGTAGAGGATTTGTTTTATTTTGCCAAACATAAGATATTAAGACGGGGAGGGCATCTGTTTACTTCAGAGTACGGAATGCAGATAAATCTCATGTCTCGCTACGGCATAAAGAATTATGCAATACCCGGAGTAGACTTTCGTTTTATCAACGGTGACAATACAGATTATCGTTACTCCAATATAGAAATAATCAATAGATATAACGGGGTAACAAAACTCTTCAAAAAGGGCTTGCCAATCTATCAGGCAAAAATCCATATTAACGGTGATTATATAATAGGAAGATATACAACCGAGGCGGAAGCCGCAATTGCATATAACAAAGCCGTGGGTATATTAATGGATAAGGGTTTAAACAAGAATTATAGCTTGAATTATATAGAAGGAATAGATGAGATAGCTTATGCTTCCATGTATCAGCGAATTAGAATATCGAAAAGAATTAATGAGTTAATTGTCTGATTTGTCTCTAATATATTAAATATGTTTTAAATTTTCAAAAAGTACTATCAAAAGCCAGTTTTTGTGTTATAATAATCTTATATTTTTCTTCTTCCGTTTTCATAGTTTTACAAATGGGACTAACATGCTATATGCAAGTATCTCCCGTTAGAGTATGCGTACGCGCAGATTGAAGCCGCCGATATATGCCTACAGACCTCAGTACACTATGTACTGATCTGTCGCAGTATCGGCGGCTTAATTTATTATAGGATTATAGGGTAGCTCCACTGTAAATACTGTGCTTTTCTCATTGCTTGTGGCGTATATGGCTCCCCCATGGAGCGTAATAATGCTATGAGCTATAGCAAGCCCTAAGCCGCTTCCACCTGTTTCAATGGACCTGGAAGACTCCACCCGATAAAACCTTGTAAATATCTTTTCTAGATCCTTCTGGGGTATGACCTCCACAGTTTTGCAGCTACTTTTAACATGAACTAGTTCATAAGTCTTTTATCCATAAGGCTTGCGAGCATTTTTTATTTCTTTTACTTATC
>CAZDWP010000195.1:0-4592 GCA_964508985.1 uncultured Herbinix sp.
TATGACCTATTTTCATCCATAGATAAAGACTACTAATAGGTAAATCACTCTATTTATATATAAAGTCATGTATTGCCTCATAAGACGGATTAGAAAGCAAATGTTCATGCTTTGTATCTTTGAAGGTAATCACTTCACAATTCTTCAATCTATCGGCAACTCTCATAAAAGCTTCATAGGTTATAGATGTATCCGAGGCAATTATTAGAACTCTTTCGTCAATGGATTATTCACCTATCTATCTACTATTCCCTTGAGAAGAATTTCTGAAATCTGTAGTATATATTGCTATTATCAATAGAGTATATACTTAGTATAATTTAAAATTTTTATATGTCAATAAGTGCTAATAGTATAGATAATTGAAAATAAATAGCATAATCCTTATTGTCAATATTAATATAACATTACATAATTTTTTGTTGACAAATATTTAATAATAGTTTAGCATTAAACCATTCTGAAAAAATGCTTTAGTAGTAAAGTAATTGGAGGTGAATTATGTTTGAAACGGATGTAGCAATGCAACTTAAGGAAATAAACACTAAGCTCGCACAATTAATGCAACAAAAAATAAATAAATATGATTTAAGAATTGGTCTACTTCATCTAGCAATGTTAGTAAAAAAATATCCGGAGAAGAATCAAAAGGATTTGGCTAAGGAGATGAGATTTACAGAGGGTGCCATGAGCCACTGTGTGAAAAGACTTATTCAGGAAGATATTCTTAAGCAAATACCCCTGGAGTCTGATATGAGATTCAACAGATTAGCAATGACCAAAAAGGGTGAGGATTTTATAAAGGATTATGAAAGTTATATATTTAAGGTATATAAGGATATTTTTTTAGGATTTAATGATGATGAATTAAAGGGTCTTGATAAATATCTAAAAATAATTAATTCTAATTTAAATAAAATTGAAGAGATAGAAATAGATAACATAGAAATAGAAAGTATTTAGGACCGGAGGAACAATATTGAGAAAACTATTACCGCTAATGAAGAAATATATTATATTTGCTATTTTAAGTCCAATATTTATGATTTTAGAAGTATTAGGAGACGTAATTATTCCATATCTAATGTCAAAAATCGTAGACGTTGGTATTGTAAATAATGATATTGATTTTATCGTGAAGACTGCAATTATAATGATAGTAGTTGCAATATTTTCTATGTTTTTCGGAGTGTCAAGCTCCTTTTTCGGAGCAAATGCCGGGTATGGATTTGCTGCTGAAGTAAGGCTTAAGGTCTTTGAGAAGCTACAGAGTTTTTCTTTTACAAATCTGGATTCCTTCACAGTGTCATCACTTATCACAAGGCTTACAAATGACTGTAATACCTTAGGCCAAGTAACCATGATGAGTTTAAGAATGGCTATTAGGGCTCCGTTTATGATGATTTTTGCCTTAATTATGGCATTTAGAATTAATTCGTCCTTGGCCAAGGTGTTTCTAATATCCTTGCCAATATTAGCTGTTGCGATAGCATTTACACTGAGCAAGGCGAGGCCGCTTTTTATAAAACTTCAAACTCATGTTGATAAGGTTAATGGAGTAATTCAGGAGAACTTAACCAATATGAGGATTGTAAAGTCCTTTAACAGACAGGATTTTGAAGAAGAAAAATTTAAAGAAAAAAACGATAGTCTTATGAATACTGCCTTCAAGGCTATATCGTATATAATCTTTTTGATGCCTGTATTTAATCTAGTTGTATATTCGACTATCATAGCAGTGTTATGGTTTGGTGGTAAACAGATTACATTAGGCAGTATGAGCGGAGGAGCGCTTATATCCTTCGTAACATACATTTCACAGGTTCTTATGTCATTAATGATGATATCTATGTATTTTATGAATCTATTACGTGGCTCAGCCTCTGTATCGAGAATATTAGAAGTAGTTAACACTGAATCTGAAATAACAGAAGTAAATGATCCTGTAAATGAAATAAAAGATGGAACCATATCCTTTGAGAATGTAAGCTTTATCTATCCAGGTAGTTCACAGCACACTCTTAATAATATTGACTTTAGCATTAAGTCCGGTGAAATCTTAGGGATTATAGGTTCAACAGGCTCGTCAAAATCCACTTTGGTTCAGTTAATACCAAGGCTATATGATGTGACTGAAGGCTCCGTTAAGGTAGGAGGAGTAGATGTAAGGGATTATGATTTGAAGCTGCTTCGTGATAAAGTTGCTTTTGTATTACAGAAGAATACATTGTTTTCGGGTACTATAAGAAGCAATATGAGGTGGGGTAACGAGAAGGCTTCAGATACAGAGATTATTAAAGCACTAAAGCATGCTGAGGCCTGGGAATTTGTATCAACCTATGATGATGGAATAGACCATATAGTTGAGCAGAATGGTGATAACTACTCAGGTGGACAAAAGCAAAGGCTTTCAATTGCCCGTGCTTTACTAAAGTCACCAAAAGCCATTATTTTGGATGATTCAACAAGTGCTGTAGATATGACTACAGATGCAAAGATTCAGAAGGCATTTAAACAGAATCTTCCGGATGTAACTACTATAATAATTGCTCAGAGAATTTCATCTATTCAGCATGCTGATAGAATAATTGTTATGCATGAGGGAAATATAGAATCCATGGGTTCCCATGATGAATTGATAGTTAAATCTTCAATTTACAATGAAATATATGAATCACAGCAGAAGGGAGTGATTGGTGAATAATGAATAATAATAAGGCCGCTTTTAGGCCAAAGAATCCAAGAAAGACCCTTCAAAGGTTATTTAGCTATTATAAATTCTATAAAGGATTATTTGTATTAGGTATACTTTCCATAATTTTAACATCTCTAGCAGAAGTAGCTGCCAATGGAATGCTAAGTCCAATTATTGACGTATTTGTTAGTGGTGGTCCCTTAGATAATGTCATAAAATATTTACTTATTATGGCGGGAATTGTACTGATTATTGCCCTTGGACAATATATGGGAAATCGTACTATGGCAGGATTAGCTCAGAAAATAATCCATAAAATTCGAGAAGAAATGTTTGCTCATATGGAAAAATTACCAATATCCTATTTTGATACCCATTCCCATGGGGAGATGATGTCTACCTTTACAAATGACGTGGATATGTTAAATCAGTCATTAGAGCAAGCGGTATCCCAGGTTATTATTTCTGTTGTAACTGTAGTAGGTACCTATACGATGATGATTGTGATAAGCCCTATACTTACATTAGTAGTAACTGTTATGCTTATACTTATGTTTATTATTATTAAATTTATTGGCTCAAGATCATCTAAATATTATAGAAATCAACAGCTAAGACTTGCCGATATGAATGGATATATCGAAGAGATGATGTCTGGGCAAAAGGTAATAAAGGTATTTAATTATGAAGAAAGGGCAACAATTGATTTTAGGATCAAAAATGATAAATTAAAAAAATCATCATCTAGAGCTTCTACATTTGGTGTTATGCTTATGCCTATTATGGGGAATCTTACTTTTGTACTTTATTCAGTAGTGGCTATGTTAGGTTCCTTTTTAGTAATTAAGGGTTCTCTTAGTGTTGGTAATATCGCATCCTTTTTACAGTATACAAGAACTATTTCTAGACCGATTACTATGGTGTCTAATCAGCTTAATACCTTATTTGCAGCTCTTGCTGGAGCAGAGAGAATATTCAACATCTTGGATGAGGAAGCGGAAAGGGATAAAGGCGATGTAAGACTAATAAGAAACTGCACAGGAGATGGTAATCACTGCTGGAGAGTACCTAATGAGGACGGCAGCTTTGAGAATGTTCCTGTAAATGGAAACATAACTTTTAAGAATGTAGATTTTGGGTATGTGCCAGATAAGCTAGTATTAAAAAAGATTAATCTATATGCAAAGCCGGGGCAAAAAATTGCTTTTGTTGGTTCTACCGGTGCAGGAAAAACTACTATCACCAATCTTATAAACCGATTCTACGAAATAAATGATGGTGCAATTTTATACGATGGTATAGATATTAGAAGAATAAATAAGATGGACTTAAGAAGTACTATGAGTATAGTTTTACAAGATATTCATCTATTTGAGGGTACCGTAGCTGATAACATAAGATATGGTAGATTAGATGCAACTGATGAGGAAGTAAAAGAGGCAGCAAAGCTTGCCAATGCTCACTATTTTATTAAGCATCTACCTCAAGGCTATGACGCTATTTTAACTGCAGACGGACAAAATCTATCACAGGGAGAAAGACAGCTTATATCCATAGCAAGGGCTGCTATTGCAGATCCAGAGATTCTTATCCTAGATGAAGCTACATCCTCTGTAGATACAAGAACTGAAAAGCTAATATCCGAGGGAATGGATAAGCTTATGGATGGAAGAACAACCTTTGTAATTGCCCATAGACTTTCTACAGTTCGTGATTCCAATGCAATTATGGTACTTGAACAAGGAGAGATAATCGAACGTGGAGACCATAATGATCTAATGGAACAGAAGGGGCGTTATTATGCTTTGAACGCAGGGACAATAGAATTAAATTAAGAGAAACTAATTGACTTTATTCTTAATGTATGCAATAATAGTAATAGTTACTAATATAACTT
>CAZDWP010000196.1:0-4584 GCA_964508985.1 uncultured Herbinix sp.
ATACTTTCTATCCTATGTACTACCTGTTTATTATTATCTAGCCTTACATCCACAGCTACAGCAGGCAGTTATGAGAATACCGATTCCTGGCCTCAGGGCCCAAATGTAAATGCGGAAGCTGCTATAGTAATGGAGGCCTCGACAGGGCTGATTTTATATGAAAAGAATATGAATGAAACCTATTATCCTGCAAGTATAACCAAGATCTTGTCTGCTTTATTGGTTATAGAGAACACTTCACCCGGAGAGGTGGTTACATTCTCAAAGGATGCTATTTTTAATATTGAGCGTGATAGTACTCATATTGGTATCGATGTAGGTGAACAGCTAACTATTCAACAATGCCTATATGGTATCCTATTAGAATCAGCAAATGAGGTCACCTATGCCGCTGCAGAGCATGTGGCAGGAAGCATACCAGCCTTTGCAGAAATGATGAATGAAAAAGCAAAAAGCCTTGGAGTATTAAACTCAAATTTTGTTAATCCCCATGGTCTTCCTGATGAAAATCATTATACATCAGCCTATGATATGGCCTTGATTACCAGAGAGGCCATGAAAAATGATACCTTTAGAAAAATTACAGGTACAAGAACTTACCAGATACCACCGACAAACAAACAAACAGAGACAAGGCCTCTGAGAAACCATCATAAGTTTATATTAAAGAATGAATACTCCTATGAGGGAACAATCGGGGGGAAAACCGGCTTTACCAGTAAGGCAAAGTATACACTTGTTACCATGGCAAAGCGAGGAGACTTAGAGCTTATTAGTGTGGTGTTAAAGGATGATACAAGTGCACATCAATATGAAGATACAGCAAAGCTGTTGGATTTTGGATTTGATAATTTTTCAATTTATCCTATTAATGATTTGGAAAGCCCTAACAGCATACAGGAATCACCGCTTTTTACTCGTTATAATTATATGCTTGATTATTCGAACACCTCTATTATGACTGGTGAAAATGGTTATCTTGTCCTTCCTAATACAGCTTCCTTTAAGGATGCAAAAAAAGAAATCTCCTTTTATCAAGAGGCAGAGACAAAGGATGGGCGTAATGTCATAGGCACTATTTCATATACCTATGACCGTATGTATGTAGGGGGTGCAGATATTATATATGAAAATGTCAACGCTCCTACTCTTGTTCACGCCCAAATGGACCGGCCGTCTAATCCGCCACCATCTGGCAATGTTACGGAGCCAGAAACCTCTGGCGGACATTTTCGCCCTATTATAATCGGGCTAATTGTCGGACTCTTTGTATTAGTCGTTGGCCTTTACTTTGTATTGGTAGAGCGTCCAAGGTTAAAGCGCAGAAGTGCTTATTACAAAAAGCGCGCTAATCGCAAGAGAGATTTCTCTGATGATAATTTTCTTGATCTATAATTAAAATATATTATTTACCGTAATCATTGAATAGTTGTTCAATTTCTTCAGCAGTAAGAGCCGCATTGGGATCATCATACAGAGGGTTGATTTCCACTTCGGCTTTTTCTTTATTTGGTTCTTCTATATGTACTTCTTTTTGCTCTTCCTTCTGTTCTTCCTTTAGTTCTTCTTTCTGTTCTTCTCTTTTTTCTTCCTTTATAGCTTCTAAAAGCTCTTTTAGATGTTCCTTGCTGTAATTAACAGAGATATTAAGTGCTTTCATTTGTCCTTCCATTGCCTTGTTTTGCAGCTGTGTAATCTGTGTTAACATGCTGGACAGTTCTTCTATTTGTTCCTCTAGCTTTGTATCGCTCTTTTTTAGGGCAGTGTATGTAGCCTTTTGGATATTTTGCAGCTCTGTATACCTGCTATCCCATTTCTGTGCATCCTGTCTTAATAATTCTTCCCATAACAGTTCTCTCTTCTTGTTAGTACTTGATATATACTCCCAGATGGAATCAAAGAATAGATATCCTGTGAGAATAACAACTATGCCTATTCCTACTATACTGAATATATGAAGTTGAGGTGAATTAAGAAGATATGCCTCTCCTAGAATTGCTATAAGAAAAGCCTCTCCAAATAGAATAATACCAACTTTTCTTTTCATGCTACACTCCCATCAATATAAGTATTAAAATGTCTATATATATATCGTCATGATTGGTATATTTATTAATTCATAGGAATTCTTAATGTGAGCTTCGTGCCTTTTCCCACCATGCTGTCAAGCTCTATCGATCCATTATAATAGTTAACAATATGCTTTACGATGGAAAGTCCAAGTCCGGTACCGCCAATTTTTTTGCTTCTACCCTTATCGACTCTATAGAATCTTTCAAATACCCTTTGCTTTGACTCTTCAGGTATTCCTACCCCTGTATCGTCAACTATAAATATAGCATCCTTACCCTCTATGGTAGCGGTTATTTTAACCTTGCCCTTCGGCTTGTTGTATTTGATGGCATTTGTAATCAAATTATTGAATAACTCTCTCATTTGTCCATAATTTACCATAAGAACTATGGGCTTGCAGCTCATTTCAATCGTTACTTCATTCTCCACAGCTAGAGGCTTTAATGATTCGATTAATTCATTAATTAGAGGGCAAATTCTTACTTCAGTAATTGTAATCTCTGCTTCCTTTGTTTCTAGTCGTGAAATCATGAGAATATCATTTATTAGGCTGGCCATATTTTGAGCTTCTTTTTTTATTCTAGACATAAACTCCATCTTCATATTTTCGTCCGTTGCCATACCGTTTTCCAAGAGCTCAATGTATCCTTTTATTGATGTAATTGGAGTTTTTAACTCATGGGAGGCATTTGTAAAGAATTCCTGTCTAATCATTTTCTCAAATTCTATTTTCTTCATGGATTCTCTAACTGCATCTGCCATTCGCTTGGTGGTGTCGGCAATCAGGTTTAGCTCATCATATTCATAAGGTTTAAATGAAAGCTCTGGATTCTTTTCCTGCAGCTTTAAGAGTTCCTCAGAGATTTCATAAAGAGGCTTTGTAATCGAGCGAGAAAATCTGTTTGCTAGTATCATCGAGATTATGAGGGTTACCCCTAGGCTTAATAAAATTGCCGGTAGAACTACAAGCACATAATCCACCAAACCTGAAAAAGGCATGGCTATTCGCAGAATATAATCACCGTGCCTTGACATGTAGGACACATACAGCATAGACATCTTAAGGGTATCAGATTTTCTTCTTGCCCAACCATTACCCTCGCCTAATGCCTCCTGTATCTCCTCTCTATCTATATGATTATCCATATCCATATGATCAGATACGCCGCTGTCAGCCATTATACCCCCATTAATGTCCATAATGGTTAGTCTGGCCTTATTACCTTCATAGACAATGGTCAGATTATCTATTTGAGGTTTTAAATCAACTTCATAATCAAATGTTTGATCCATAATATGAAGAATATTAAGCATGTTCTGTCTAGTGTTTTTCAATAAAACATTACTAATTATCACACTAAAAATACTGCCGCTTAATAAAAGTGCCAGTATAAGTATGATTATAAAATTTCTAAATATGACCTTCTTCATATCTCTCCCGTCATTTTACAAAACGATATCCCACGCTTCGTATAGTCCTTATGCTTTCTGCACCTATAGGACCAAGCTTTCCGCGAAGAGTTCGGATATGTATATCCAGTGTTCTTGATTCACCGTCATACTCATATCCCCATATTTGATTTAGCATCTCGTCCCTTGATACAACTCTTGCGCTATTATCAAATAAATACAATAAAAGCTCATACTCCTTAAATGTTAGGTCTATCAACTCATCATCTACAAATACTTCTCTGGTCATTGGATTTATCCTAATTGAGCCCGACATCATTTCCTGACTATCCTCTTTGTCTAGTCTGCGAAGCAATGACCTAATTCTAGCAGCCAGCTCTAATACTCCAAAGGGCTTCGTAATATAATCATCTGCCCCTAGATCTAGCCCTGCTACCTTATCAAGCTCCTTATCTCTAGCAGTCAGACATATAATCGGAATATCCTTAAGTGTCTCATTCTTTCTTATCTGCTTAATAGCAGTTAATCCGTCCATACCCGGTAGCATAATATCAAATATAGCCAGGTCAGGCTTTTCACCCTTCATATCCTCTAAGGCCGGCTCGGCCGATTCGTAAGCTTTAATCTTATAGCCAAAGCCCTCTAAAGCAATTCTTATTAGCTCTCTTATACTTTCATCATCTTCAATTACATAAATATATCCCATAATAATCTCCCTATCCATGCATCCTATATTCTAAGCGCATTGGAGCATCCTTGGCATCTCTTTCATTGGTTATAATAATCTAATATTATTCACTGTTCCAGTCTCATGAAATTCGGTCCACTCGCAGATATTAACAACATGATCGCCTATACGTTCAAAATATTTTGCAATCATTAAGATGTCCACACATTGATCCACCTGCTCCGAGGATGTCTTTAGTATATTGGCAACCTCTAGCTTGACCTTATCAAATAGTTCATCTACTATGTCGTCTCGCTTCATAATTTCTCTAGCCATTTCCACATTCAATGTTGTAAAGGCGGTAACAGCATCACGAACCATATCCTTTGTAGCATTTCCCATCTCGGGGATATGCTTTATAAGGTCATATATGT
>CAZDWP010000197.1:0-4558 GCA_964508985.1 uncultured Herbinix sp.
GAGGAAGTCGGTACCAGGTACCAATGTAATTGGTACCTGGTACCTTTTATCAATAGTATTACCTAATTTTGTAATCTTATTATTGACAATAATATTACTATATGATAATATGCAACTAGGGGGTAGTTGCATATTATATAAGAAGGGTTAGTGGTTACAAAGTGAGTAAAATAGATAAGCTTAAGATAAGATTAAAAAGTATACCAAAGGATTTTACTTATTCAGAAGTAAGAAAGTTACTTACTAGTTTAGGTTTTGTTGAAAATACTAAAGGAAAAACATCTGGGTCTAGAATGAAATTTTATAGAGATTCAGACAAGAAAATATTCATGTTACATAAACCACATCCATCGGATATTATTTGTATATGTGATATAAAGAATTTAATGGAGTTTTTATCTGAATTAGGAGAGATATGATGAATAACATACTAGAATATAAGGGTTACTATACGAAAATCGAATATAGTTCAGAAGATAGGGTTCTTCATGGGATAATTGAAGGTATTGGTGATTTGGTTACTTTTCAGAGTACAGATGCAACAAAGATTGAAGAAGAGTTTCAAAATGCTATTGATGATTATTTAGAATTTTGTGAAGAGGTAGGAAAGGAACCTGATAAGAGTTACAAGGGATCATTTAATATTAGAATAAACCCAGATTTGCATAAAAAATTGGCTTTAAAAGCATTTAAAAATAGTGAGTCACTAAACCAGACTGTTGAAAATGCGATTAGAGATTACCTAAAGCCGTCGTCTGAAATATACAATGAATTATGTGCAACCCTAACAAGTCAATATAATAGTTACTATGAAAAGGCATATACTACCTCATTAAACATGTGGAATAAATATAAAACAGAAATCAAATTTGATAATAAGTTAGTAAATCATTTTATATCAAATAATAGAGATATTAAACTATTTGAAGTTAGGATGGAGGAAAGCCATGTTTGATTTTGAAAAATATTTTAGCTTAAACCAAGATTTATTACTAAAACATATAGCATATAATTCAATTGAAATTCATGATTCACCAGAAGCAGCTAAATTAATCTGTAAAGATGATTTAGAAATATTAAATAGGGATGAAGAAAAAATTAATCTTATTTTTACTAGAAAACTGAAATTTGATCCTAATTGTTTATATGAAATAATAATATCATTTGCTTTTTCGCTTGTTTTTAACCAAAATAACAAGTCAGAATTGGATTGGGGTAAAATAGATTTAATTGAAGAATTAAAGAAGGACAATAATGTAGTTTTAGGAAATATTATAAGTAGGGCTTCATTACTTATTTCCGAAATAACATCTTGCAGTGGATATATACCTGTTATTACTCCACCTTCATTTATGCCATGATAGCTTACCTGATTTTATTTTACTTATGAGGTGATTATATTAAACTATAATTAAATATCAATGAAAAAATCAGTCCACACAACATGTGGGCTGATTTTTTATGACAAATTGCCTTGGTACCTGGTACCGACTTCCTCCGACTTTTTTCAATACTGACACATATTAAAACTTGTGGTATAATTCCACATAAAGGAGTGCAGAACATGAAAAATCAAAATGAAATGATAGGAATACAATTAGAGCATCGAACCATAAGAGAATTTAAAGAGTATACAGTACACGAAGAGATAACCAATCAGTTAATTCAAGTAGCAGGTCGTACAGCCACATCTAACGGAATGCAAGCCTGTTCAATTATAAGAATCACTGATTCAGCCATAAAGAAGGAGCTTGCGGACATATGTAATCAGGAATATGTAGCTAGGATGCCTGAGCTATGGATATTTATAGTGGATCAGTATCGTAACGGGCAGATTGCTATAGAAAAGGATTGCCAAGAGGATAGCATAAATGACATGGACCGCTTCTTCCAGGGCTTTACAGATGCATGCCTTATGGCTCAGAACGTGGTAAATGCAGCCGAAACCATGAGACTTGGAACCCTGTATCTGGGTAGCATACTTAATGATCCTTCAAGAACAATTAAGCTACTGAAACTTCCGAAGCATACATTTCCAGTGCTAGGCTTGGGATTTGGATATCCCAACCAAGAGCCACAGCTAAAGCCAAGGATGGATATGGAGCTTAGGATATTTGAAAATAGCTATGAATGCTTTGATAATTATAGCGATATGATAAAAGAATATGACGAGATAATGCAGACATACTATGACCTAAGACAGGCTAATAAAAGAGTGGATAGCTTCAGCAATCAGGTCATTACAAAGATAAAAAATGTAAATCCAATAAGGCGGCTAATAGTTAACGCAATAGCTGAACAAGGATTCGACCTAAAAATCGAAAAACAGTAAAAAACCTGTACCAGGTACCGTACCTGGTACCAAATAAGACTGTACCCGGTACAATACAAAAAGGAGAGCAGCTATGAAGGGAATTATATTAGCCGGTGGTTCTGGAACCAGATTATATCCTATTACCATGGTAACATCGAAGCAGCTTCTGCCTGTGTATGATAAGCCCATGATTTATTATCCTCTATCTACACTAATGCTGGCAGGAATTCAAGATATACTGATTATATCGACACCAACGGACCTCCCTAATTTTGAGAGGTTGTTGGGAGATGGATCCAACTATGGAATCAATCTAAGCTATGCGATACAGCCGTCTCCGGATGGGCTGGCACAGGCATTTTTAATTGGCGAGGAATTCATAGATGGGGATTCATGTGCCATGATTCTGGGAGACAATATCTTCTATGGAAATGGACTAACAAAGCACCTTAAGGATGCGGCCACCAGAACAGATGGTGCAACGGTATTTGGATATTATGTGGATGATCCTGAGAGGTTTGGAATTGTAGAATTTGACAAGAATGGTAAGGCCATCTCTATTGAGGAGAAGCCTGAGATTCCTAAATCAAATTATTGTGTTACGGGACTTTATTTTTATGATAAGAGGGTATGTGAATTAGCTAAAAAGGTAAGGCCCTCAGCAAGAGGCGAGCTTGAGATAACTGATCTGAACAGAATGTATCTGGAGGAGGGCACACTCAATGTAGTTACTCTTGGACGAGGCTACTCTTGGCTTGATACCGGTACTATGGATTCTCTGAGTGATGCTTCGGAATTCGTAAGGGTAATTGAGAACAGACAGGGAATACAGATAGCCTCCCTTGAGGAGATTGCTTATATAAATGATTGGATTACTAAGGAAAAGCTTATAGAAGCGGCAGAATTCTATAGTAAGTCCAATTACGGTGAACATTTGAAGAAGGTTGCAGAAGGCAAGATTATGTATTAAGATATCTAATAGCAATATAGAAGTCATCTCTCGTGAATTGTAAATATATCATAGGAGTGTAAGGAGCTTTATCATGAACATAATTAAAACAGATGTATTGGATCTATATATAATAGAGCCCAAGGTATTTGGCGATAGTAGAGGTTGGTTTACCGAAACCTGGTCTGCGAAAGCCATGGAGGATGCAGGGATTCATTATAACTTCGTACAGGACAACCATTCCTTCTCAGCTAGTAAGGGAGTACTTAGAGGTCTTCATTATCAGAAGGGTGAAGCAGCACAGGCAAAGCTGGTTCGTTGCACAAGAGGAGCTGTGCTTGATGTGGCAGTGGATATGAGAAAGAGCTCACCAACCTATAAGAAGTGGGTGTCAGTAGAGCTGTCAGCAGAAAACCATCGTCAAGTTCTAGTACCAAGAGGATTCATACATGGCTTCTTATCCTTGACCGACGATGTGGAATTTCAATATAAGGTAGATAATTACTATAATAAAGAAGCAGATAGAGGCATTAGGTGGAATGACCCTGAGCTAGGAGTGGACTGGGGAATCAAAGACCCCATACTATCCGACAAGGATAAGAATTCTCCCTATCTTCATGAAAGCGACATAGATTTTTAACCGAATCGGTACCTGGTACCGACAAAAACCAATACTGTACCAGGTACCGACAAAAACCGTACCTGGTACCGACAAAAAGTGAGGTATAGCCATGAAAATAATTGTAACCGGTGGAGCCGGATTTATCGGAGGAAATTTTAATCATTACATGATGGAGAAATATCCTGAGGATCAGATTGTCTGTCTGGATAAGCTTACTTATGCTGGAAGCATAGAGACCCTTGAGTCCGTAATGGATAAGGATAATTTCAAGTTTGTTAAGGGAGACATAGCAGACAGAACTTTTGTCTATAAGCTATTCGAGGAGGAGAAGCCGGATGTTATCATTAACTTTGCAGCAGAATCTCATGTGGATAGATCTATTACGAATCCTGATGTATTTCTACAAACTAATATTATGGGAACCGGCGTGCTTCTGGATGCCTGCAGAGAATATGGTATAAGCAGATTCCACCAGGTATCTACGGATGAGGTATATGGAGATCTGCCCCTGGACAGACCAGACCTATTCTTTACTGAGGATACACCGATTCATACCTCAAGCCCATACTCAGCATCTAAGGCCTCATCAGATCTACTGGTACTGGCTTATCATCGTACTTTTAAGCTACCCGTTACTATATCCAGATGCTCCAACAATTACGGCCCTTATCAA
>CAZDWP010000198.1:0-4539 GCA_964508985.1 uncultured Herbinix sp.
AAGGATGGTAAATCAGAGCTTGTGGTTGAAATGCCTGCTAAACGGCTCTTTTGCATCAACGGGAAGCTATATTTTATGCTGAAATCATATGATGCTTATACACTCAAGGATATGAAGGATGGAAATATATTCTGCTATGATCCTGTCAGTGGTAATGTAGAGAAGATTATTGATGCCAGTGCACAGAAAATGTTTGTATACGAGGATGGGATTTATTATGTTGTAGCAATGGGTGAAACAGAACATGGAGAAAATATGTTTTCAACAAAGGAGTATATGTATAATTATTCGTTTCTAACTAAAAAAAGTGAAAAGATTGATGTGAAATACATCTCACTCTTAAAGTGGAAGGATTATCATATAACTTATGAGCTAAAAGAGAAAGATGAGGAAGAGGTCTACCAACTATATGGTGTAAGGGGGAAATTTTATGAAGTAGCTTCTATAAACCTTGAGACATTAGATAAATCCAAGTCCATAAAGCTGATAGACAATCGACATTTACAAAACTATTCTATCGCAGGGGACAAGCTTTATTACGTGTTTGACTATAAAAGTTTTAATATATGCGGTATAGAAACTCAAAAAACAAAGGAAATTCCTTTGGCAGTACAATGTAATAAGGATTTTACTGTCTTAAATAACGGGATGATTTATATAGATAGCCTGTTACAAATTAACCCGGAAACAGGGACGCAGAGTTTAATTACTCCAGAAAACGAATACGAAACCATATATGAATTATACACAGACGGCGAAAATCTTTATGGTGTAGTTAATCCATATGAATATGGTGTTTTAAAACGTATTATAATTGAAGAACATCCGGAAGATGCAACAAGTCTTACGAATGAGGATGGAATAAGTTATGAAATAAATCGATTTGTTTATCGTACTTTACCTATGGGAGAGGAGTAGTGGGATGAATAAATATGCTTTATGCCGGTCTTTACTACTCATATTCATAATGCTTTTATGTGTAGCTTGTAAAAAGCAAGAAGATGATGCAATAGTTCTTGCAGTAGAAAGTGATTTTATGCAATATGAGGATGAGGATATACAGGCGTATACAGTAGATGAAGAAGGAGCATTGTATATAGTAGGAATAACAAAGGATAATTGTAATCATGGGACCGATGCTGTGTCGGATGAAGAGCATAAGAATTGCTTTGATCCTCTATATTTACATAAATATGACTTGGAAGGGGGGATGGTATTCTCCCATGAATTTGATGAAACTATAGGGCGTATTGATTGCATTGCTGTAAATGGAAGCAAGGTATACTTATCTATACCAGGTTATAATGATCAGGGAGCATGTTTATCACTGTATGTCTATCACATGGATACAGATATTATGGAGCAATTATACGACATTAATGCATTTGAATATGCGAAACAAATAATATATCTTGGTAATCGAGTTTATATACTGGGATTTAATAATTATATGAGGTTTGAAGATTCTAAAGTCTTTCAAGAGACTTATAAATCAAAAGGAGAAAAATTAGTATATTATAATTTGGAGGATAAAAAAGGTTACGATATTGGTATTAATATACCGATTAGTATCTCCCCCTGTGATGATGGGACTCTTTTAATTAACAGCTATCTTGATAATGAAGGTTATTGTCTGCTAAAATATGAGCCTAAAAAAGATTTAATGAAAGTTGTTTCCAGTTATGATAGAGGTTTGTTTCAAGAGTTTGCTTCCTGTGACAATGGTAATAAACTTGTATATATTAGTCTTATGAAACTTAGGGGTTTAGTTATTTCTGATATAAGATCAATTGAAGAAGAAGCGGAAATATACTCAGAAGCAACAGTATTTAATTATGGAATATACCATGTCAAAGGTCAGGTTTACTGTATGACAAATGCAAGAGATATTGTTAGATTTACACTTGATAAATACTGCAAGGAAAATCGTGTTATTAAATATCTTTCTCCGAAAAATCAGGAAGGTGAACCATTTGGATGCGGCTATACTATCAAACGGTCAGAATTAGAGGATGATATGTTTGCACTAAAGCTTCTATCACAGGATAAAGACTATGATTTATCCTTTATGAATACATCTGCCTTCTTCAGTTACAATATACGAAAAAACGGGGTATTCTATCCATTGAATGATGTGGAAGGAATTGCGGAGTATTTGGATTCCTGCTTCCCTTATGTGAAAGAGGCAGCAATAAATGAGAACGGTGACATCTGGATGCTTCCTATTGGAGTGGATATCCCCGGGTTAGTAGTAAATAAAGAAGTACTAGCAAATGAAGATATTGGTCTGAAGAATAATATGACCTATGAAGAATTTTATCAAGTACAGGATAAGATGACAGAAGAATTATATCAGAAAGCTGATTGTAGTCCTTATCTATTATATAGATATTTCTTTGCACAATTTTTTAATAAGCAAAGGGGTTTAGACTATAATTTATTAAGTAATAAGCTGGAGTTATTTCTTAAATATGACTCACGTTTACCATATGGCAATTCTTTTAATCCAGATGATGAATTTTTGTACAACTATCATAAGTCGGCATTTTTTTATGAAAGAACACTTAAATTAACAAGTCAAGAAAAAAAACTAGAAGTTTATTCAATGCCAAAATTAAATGCTACAGACAAAAATATTGGTACATGTTATTTTCTTGCTGTCAATCCTAAATCAAAGAATCTGAAAGAAACCTTGGCTTATCTTGTTGATTTAATATCATACACCATGGAGCAAGAGAAAGCTCCACTCCACTTTAAAGAACCGGTACCGGAAAAAGGAACTTTTAGACGGTCAATCTATGATTTATATAAGAAGGGGGAAATCACCTTTTATATAGAGCAGGATGTTTATAATGATGGTTTTTTTGATGTAATTGAAAATGGAGCTGACATTGAGGAGTATATAAAAGAGACAGAACGAAAACTAGACTTGTATTTCAACGAATGACCTTCTTGCAATTACCCCATTCTTAGGTTAAAATAACTAATATATGCCAAAGGCATATAAATAATCTAAGAAAGGGGTTTTATTTATGAAAACAAAAGCATTAAAGACATTACCAAAGCTTCTAGCGTGCTTGCTTATTACATCAATGTTGCTTAATTTAGGGACAAGTCCTACAAAAGTGGTTAAGGCAGAAGAAGAATACAATTATGCCAAGGCTTTACAGCTATCCATGTACTTCTATGATGCTAACAAATGTGGTCCAGGTGTCCACGGGGGAGAATTATCCTGGCGAGGAGACTGCCACACTGAGGACATGAAGATTCCTTTAAAAGCAAGGGATGATGAAGGGCATGGAACAAATCTATCAGCTGGATTTATTTCAGCTAATATAGATGCCCTGGATCCAGACAGGGACGGCTACGTGGATTTAAGTGGAGGATTCCATGATGCTGGAGACCATGTTAATTTTGGCCTACCCCAAAGTTATTCGGCATCTACTTTAGGTTGGGGCTATTATGAATTTAGAGATTCTTATGTATCCATAGGGGAGCAAGACCATATAGAAGATATCTTAAGATGGTTCAATGATTTTTTCCTAGGGTGTACATTTAGGGACTCAGATGGGAAAGTAGTTGCATTTGCATACCAGGTTGGTGACGGAACAACAGACCATAATTATTGGGGGCCACCAGAATTGCAGACAACTCCAAGGCCTGCATTTTTTGCTAGTTCTGAAACCCCAGCCAGTGACCAATGTGCTGGTGCTGCGGCTTCTCTAGCAATTAACTATCTAAACTTTAAAGATACTGACCCAGAATATGCAGAAAGATGCTTAGATACTGCGCTGGCTTTATATGAATTTGCAAAAGAAAACCGTGGTCTAGGTTTTTCCGGAGGATTCTATAATTCCAGTTATGATGAAGATGAAATGTCTTGGGCTGCAGTCTGGCTAAACATAGCTACTGGAGATTACACTTATATTACTGATATTATATCCGTTGATGAAGGTGGTACTTATACGGGATATTTAAAGAAGATTATATCTACCACAGACAGTACCTGGCAAAATATCTGGGTTCATTCTTGGGATACAGTATGGGGTGGTGTATTTGCAAAACTTGCTCCAATTACTGATGACCCTGAACATTGGTATTTCTTCCGCTGGAACATAGAATACTGGTCAGGAGTTCCCCATGAGAATCCAAATGACGGAACTTTCTTAGCTGCTTCTCCTGCAGGCTACAGGATGCTTACTACATGGGGTTCTGCCAGATATAATATGGCAGCTCAGATGTGCGCCCTGGTTTATAACAAATACAAGCCTAACCAAGACTTTGTAGACTGGTGTAAAGGTCAGACAGATTATTTATTAGGAGATAATCCTATGGATACCTGCTATCTTGTGGGATATGCTGAAAATTCAGCAGTAAACCCTCACCATAGGGCTTCCCACGGGTCCACTACTAATAGTATGCTAATACCAGAGACCCAAAGACATGTACTTTGGGGAGCTTTAGTAGGTGGTCCTGATGAGACAGACTTCCATAGGGATGATATTACAGATTATATATATAATGAGGTTGCCATAGATT